>CAZYMK010000048.1:8605-13877 GCA_964648885.1 uncultured Geobacter sp.
TCCGGTGGTGAAGCGCTGCTGCGCAGATACGCCGGTATCGAGCCCCAAGACACACCGGTCAAACCGGCTGCAAGCCGCCGAAAGTATGGGAAGAATAAGAGCTTCTGCATTACGACCGATGACATGCCCATTACCTACCGGCAGTTTCTCAACTACGGCATGATGGTAGCCTTTGCCGCCAGCGGCATCGGTATCGCCCTGCACTATCGCAAGCTGCACGCAGCTGCAGGCTTCCTGTTCTTCGGGCTGAGCGGCCTGCATATGTACAACAAGCGCAGAACACTTTTTATCTGACACTATCAGCAGAGCATCCCAACAAAAGGAGACAACAGCATGGAAGATTACGACAAGGAAGAAGCAAAAGGTGGCGGAGGAGGAAAGAAAGCCGATATCCATACCGATGGCGGCGATCACAAGGAGGACGGCGTGCATGTCCTGCCCGGCCTGCATGTTCACAGCAACACCCTCTGGCTGCTGGCAGCCGGAGCATTGGGCGCTGTAGCCGCCCTGGGTGCATCAAAGGCCACCAGCAAGCTGCGCCCTGCAGCGGTGGGAGCGGTCAAGGAAGGTTACAAGTTCAAGGAGTGGATGGCCGGCAAATACGAGCAGGTCAAGGAGGATGTAGAAGATATCATGGCTGAAGGTGTCCACCAGTATCATAACGATCTGGAAGAGACCGAAGAATCGATCAAGCGCCAGAAAGAGCTGCTTGAAAAGGCAGAGGCCAAAATCAAGGCTCAACGTGCCAGAGCACAGAAGGAGGCATAGACCATGGATCTTCATCTTAAAACCGGCCATTATCTGCGCGGCGCATTAAGCGTTGCCATGGGTGCAGGCGCTGTACTGGGGGCAGGCTACCTGTTTTCGCGCATCAAGGAAAAGCAGAGCGACGAAAGTGTCTTGAGCCGCCTTGAGCAGATTCTGGAAGAAACTGCCGAGGCAGAAGCAGCATCGGAAGAAAAACCTTCAGCGCGCAGCAGGGCAAAAAAGGCATGATGACAGAGGTAGTCCATGAACTGCCGGGACGGCTGCGGCTGTCCCTGAAACGGCGTCCCAGCGCCCCTGTTGATCAGGGGCGCGTGGAGGTTCAGTTCTCAAGGATTCCCGGCGTCGAGCAGGCGCGCTATACCCCTGCTACCGGCAGTCTGCTGATCCGCTACTCCGGCGGTACCCACACCCGTGAACAGGTACTGCGGTCGGCTGAAACCCTGGTTCTGCCCACTATCCGCAAAGCGCAGCCGCCTGATGAGCTGTCTGAAAAACGCTCGGTGCTGATCCGCTCCGGCATCCTGTTCATGCTGCGCCCGCTGATCCCGCCGCCAGTGCGTATAGGGTTGGCCATTCATGGCGCCGTACCGGTGGTACTGAAAGGGTTTGATTCCTTACGTCAGCGCAAAATGGATGTGGCCCTGCTGGATGCCTCTGCCGTGGGTGCCTCACTGGCAACCGGCGAATTTTCCACCGCCTCGGTGATCACCTTCCTGCTGAATCTTGGCGAGTTTCTTGATGCATGGGCACGGGGCAAATCACGTCAGCTGCTGGCTGCCATGTTCCGGACCGGCGATGATACGGTCTGGGTTGAACGCAACGGACAGGAAACCGAGATTCTGCTGACCGGGCTGGCGCCGGGTGATACGGTCATTGTACGGATGGGTAGCCTGATCCCGGTGGACGGTACGGTTCTGCACGGCGAGGCAATGGTCAACCAATCCAGCCTGACTGGTGAACCGCTGGCCATAGCGCGTCGCATCGGTGCCTCGGTCTATGCCGGTACCGTAGTGGAAGAGGGTGAACTGCGGATCAAGGCGGTTAAAACCGGGGATACCACCAAAGTAGCCCAGATGGTTCAGATCATTGAACAAGGCGAACTGCTCAAGGCCGAGTATCAAAACATGAGCGAGCGGATGGCCGACCGGATAGTACCCTACTCATTCCTGCTTTCCGCCCTGACCCTGGCTGTTACCCGAAACCCGGCCCGCGCTGCTGCTGTACTGCTGGTGGACTACTCCTGCGCCATTAAACTGCCCACTCCCCTCACCATTCTGGCCTCCCTGGCAACGGCAGCAAAACAGGGGATTCTGATCAAGGGGGGCAAGTATATTGAGCAGCTCAGCAGGATCGACACGGTGGTGCTGGACAAGACCGGCACCCTGACCGAGGCAGCCCCCAGGGTGTCCGAGGTAACAGCCTACAACGGCTATACTCCGGAATTTGTCCTGCAGCTGGCAGCCTGCGTTGAAGAGCACTTTCCCCATCCGGTTGCCAGTGCCGTGGTCAAACATGCTGCTGAAAACGACATCAGCCATGATGAAGAACATGCTGCCGTTGAATATCTGCTGGCCCACGGCATTGTAACCAACCTGAACAGCAAACGGGTGGTAGTCGGCAGTCGCCACTTTATAGAAGATGATGAACAGGTTGACCTTGCACCGGCAGCGGATGACGTAGAACGGCTTGGCAGTCAGGGCGCATCACTGCTGTTCATGGCCATTGACGGCCAACTGGCCGGTATGCTGGCCCTGCACGATCCGCTGCGCAGCGATGCCCCGGCGTTTGTGCAGAAGCTGAAACAGCAGGGCTTATCACCGATCATGCTGACCGGCGACACCCCGGCAACCGCAGCGCTGATTGCAGCGCAGGCAGGAATTGACCGCTGGCATGCCCAGGCCCTGCCCGAGGACAAGGTACAACTGATTCAGCAGCTCCAGCAGCAGGGTCGCTGTGTTGCCATGGTTGGCGACGGCATCAACGACTCCCCTGCCCTCTCCTTTGCCGACCTGGGGGTATCCCTCAAGCATGGTGCCGACATCGCCCGGGAAACCGCCGATCTGCTGCTGATGCGGGGCAGGCTGGATGACCTGCTGATTGCGCGTGATATCTCCAAAGAGGCAATGGATCTGCTGAAAACCAATTTCCGGCTGATCATGTCCATCAACTCGGTGGCACTGGCAATGGCCGTCACCGGCTTTGTTCCGCCCCTGCTCTCGGCTGCGCTGCACAATGCCGGAACTGTCGGCGTTGCCCTGCATGCCCTGAAACCGCTGAAGCGTAAGGAAGAACCGTGCCCATGAAAAATGATACTGCGACCAACAGCACACCGGCATCGGATCTGATTCGTCACTACCTGCCGGGCCGGGTGCGCTTTCAGGCTCCCCGCCTGCATGATCGACAGGTTGCAGCCGGTATTGCATCGGCTTTGGGTGCATTCAGCGGTGTACGCTCTGCAGAGGCCAACCCGGCCTGCGGCAGCCTGTTGATCCGGTACGACAAAGACAGCTGCACTATTCAAGCACTGCTTACAGAACTAGAATCATTACTACTGAAATCATTCAGTGGTTTATCTGTTCAAGCATCTTCAGCAGCCTGCCCTGAGATCAGCTCATGCGGCTGCGCCGCACCTCCTGCCCAACCGGTGAATCTGCCCGGCCTCAAGCGTCGTTTCTGGGGCCTGACCGCCACGGTGGTAGCCCTGTTTATCCGCAACCGGTTGATCAGCACCCCTTTTACCGGTGGCCTGTTCAGTCCGTTTGGTTTACTGACCGCAGCCTTTGCCCTGCCGCTGGTCAAGCGTGGTTTCAGTAACCTGGACAAAAACAAGCTCAATCTGGATACTTTTCTGGGGGGCAGCCTGATGCTGGCCATTGGTGCAGGCGAAGTGGAGACCGCCCTGGAGATACTCTGGATCGACTCGGGCGCCGACCTGATGAAAGGCTGGGTAACCGAACGCTCCCGGAAGGCCATATCGGAGATCCTTGAAATCAGCGGTCACCACACCTTTGTGCTGCGGGACGGTGTTGAGGTTGAGGTGCCGGTCACGTCTCTGAAACCAGGGGATGTGGTGGTACTGCATACTGGTGAGAAGGTCTGCGTTGATGGTGAGGTGGTCTTTGGTGAAGGGTTGGTGGACGAAGCCCCGATCACCGGTCGGGCCGAGCCGGTACATCTGACGTCGGGATCAAGTGTTCATGCCGGTACCTTTGTCACCGGCGGTATCATCCATGTTCAGGCCCGCTGCGTGGGTGACCGTACCTATCTTTCCCGCATCCTGCGTCTGGTTGAAGAGAGTCAGGCCAATCGTGCCCCGGTGGAAGGAGTTGCCGACCGCCTGGCCCGCAAGACCGTGGCAGCCGGTTTTGCCGCTGCTGCTGCCACCCTGCTGCTGACCCGCAATCCCTGGCGCGCCTTTACCGTGCTGATGGTTATGGCCTGCCCCTGTGCCACCAGCCTGGCCGCCTCATCAGCGGTCAGCTCGGCCCTGCATGCTGCGGCACAGCGCCGTATCCTGATCAAAGGCGGCCGCTACCTTGAGGCGCTCGGTTCAGCTGATCTGGTCTGCCTGGACAAGACCGGCACCCTGACCGCCAACCATCCCCAGGTCTGCGAGATCATCAGCGCCGGTCGCCTGAGTATCAACGAGATCCTGCTGCTGGCCTGCACCGGAGAGGCCCACAACCATCACCCCCTGGCCGAAGCAATCAAGGAACGAGCAGCAGCCGAAGGGATCGCCCCCCTGCCCCACAGCCAGTGTGACTACTATCTGGGCAAAGGGATCAGGGCGATCCTTGAAGGCCGCGAAATACTGGTGGGCAACCATAAGCTGCTGACCCAGTTCACCGTGCCGCGTAGCACTGCAGAGAAGCTGGCAGCACCACTGATCAGACGAGGATTGACCATCATCTATCTGGCTCGTGATCGCAGGATAGAAGGGATACTCGGCATTGAGAATCCCCAGCGCCCTGAAACGCTGCAGGTCGTCGGCAGACTGGCTGAACAGGGCTGCAAGCTGGTCATGGTTACCGGCGATGAACCGGCAACAGCAGATGAACTGGCTCGCAACCTCGGCATCACACAATGCCACAGCTCCCTGCTGCCTGAACAGAAGGCCGATCTGGTCAGCAGCCTGCAGCAGCAGGGCCATACCGTGATCATGGTGGGAGATGGCATTAACGATGCATTGGCACTGACCAGGGCCGATATCGGCATTGCCATGGGGGTAGCCGGATCAGAGGTGGCCATTGAGGCCGCCGATATCGCCCTGGTGGAAGACTCGCTGTCCGGCGTACTGTATGTCCGTGATCTGAGCCGTCAGACCCTGCAGGTGGTCAACCAGAACTTTGCCATTGCCACCGGTACCAATGTTATCGGTGCCGCTGCCGGAGCCTTGGGTATCATGGGACCGGTGGCTGCCGGGCTGCTGCACATCATCCACACCCTGGGCATACTTGCCAATTCAGGGCGTCTGCTGAGGTATCAACCGCATTCCAGATAAGCA
>CAZYMK010000048.1:13887-15083 GCA_964648885.1 uncultured Geobacter sp.
TGTGTATCGGGCAATGGTTTTCTCCTCCTTCTCCATACCCGTGTCAGGGCACACTGTTGAAACCAATTGTCAAAATCATAGTGACAGAGGAGATTATTTATGGTAGAAAAACAAACGGAAAAATCACAGTCCAACAAAACCGCATGTTTGTCGAAAACTGTTTCAAGCGCTGATCTGTTTCAGAACAGCAAGGTCATTGTTATCAGACATGCCGGTGAAGAATATCGTTTAAACATAACCAGTAAAGACAAGCTGATTCTTACAAAATAAGTCGAATCTTCAGACACTTAATTACGCCAGCCAACTTTGCCTTCCCTCAAAGCAAGCCAGCCCCAAAAAATAATCAATATTCATTACCAATTCATGCAGCATGCCTGCGTGAGTTTTTACGGACAGATATCTTTATGCTTCGTCACGCAGCTCCATATCTTGTTTCTCTGGCTCTGCATCTTTCAGGCTTTTTTTTGGTGGCCCTGCTTGCCCAGTACCGCCAGGTGGTTCAGCCGGTAGTGATTGATTTTTCTGTTTGCTCAGCCCACGCATCCACTGAGCAGCAGACGGTGTCACCGGCAAAACCGACTATCAACCAGACTGTTTTAAAACAACAGCCAATACCGGTACCACGTCAGCAACTGCAGACACCCAGGGAACAGATCCATGAAAAGAGTCTGCAGGCTGTTTCAGAAGTTGCCGTTACTGAAGCACCCCGTCCTGTAGCGATTGTTCAACCGGTACAAACAGCACAGACTGCAGCACCGGCAACTGCACCCGGAATACAGCAGGGAACCGGCTCAACCGCACAAAACATTGCCGCAACGGCAAGCGGAACAGGAACAGCTGATCAGGCCCAAACAAAATATCTCAAGGAGCAGTTCACCTACATCCGCGACAAAATCGCCTCCCAGGTGCGCTACCCCCGTCAGGCTCGACGTATGGGCTGGAGCGGCATTGTGCATGTATCATTTGTCATTGAAGAAAACGGATCACTCAACGAAGTCAGGGTGGTTCGCAGCAGCCAGATAAGCATGCTTGACGAGGAAGCTGTTGACTCTGTCAAGCGCAGTGCGCCGTTTCCCCGTCCACCAACACGGGCGCGCATCGTCATACCGGTTGAATTTGTACTGAACTGATCAACACAACCTCAGGAGGATACACACAGATGCAGACAGACTGGCTTGCAGGAGCCATTGACTACG
>CAZYMK010000049.1:0-15042 GCA_964648885.1 uncultured Geobacter sp.
GGTGCCTTTTGCGTTGTGACGAGACAGCAGGTCAAGCAGTACCGGCACGCCATCGTAGGTGCCAACGTAGGTATCAACATCAATCTTCAGGGCAACAACCGGTCGGGTCATGGAACAACTCCTAGCAAAAGTGAACGGCATGGTAGCAGGTTTGACCTCAGAGTAATACGGTCTTGATTGCCATACAAAACGTCTGTTGACTCTGTTTTGTACTTTGACTACTATAGTAATCATTGAATATTTTAATGACTGCTATAACAGTCAAAAAGGCATGTATGCAATCTGTAAAAAAGCGAACATATTCCCGCGTAACTCGCGACGCGACGGAGCTGTTGGGCAAGCTTATTCGTCTGGGGCGTAAAGAACGCAAGATGACCGAGAGTGAGCTGGCTGGCCGTGCCGGTATCTCCAGGGCAACCTTGCAAAAGATTGAGCGCGGTGATCTTACGTGTGAGATCGGTCTGTTTTTGGAGGTTGCCGTGCTTGTTGGGGTGAAGCTCTTTGACGCGGACAGCACCCAGGCAGTCTCGATGCATATTGGACGCATTAACGACAAATTGGCCCTGTTACCCCAATCTGTACGCAGGTCTGTAAAGGTTGATGATGACTTCTGACTATTCTGAACTATTTGTCTGGATCTGGCTTCCCGGCGAGACAGAGCCGGTGGTTGCCGGAAAGTTGAGCGCACAGGGGCAGGAGTACCTTTTTTACTACGGAAAGAGCTACCTGGAGCGTGACAATGCTGTTGCGCTTTTTGATGCCGAGTTGCCGCTTCGTCAAGGGCTTATCCCGCTGCTGCCCGGCCTGGTTATTCCCGGCTGCTTGCGGGATGCGGCCCCCGATGCCTGGGGTCGCCGGGTGATTCTGAACAAAAAATTTGGAAAAAAAGCCAGCGGTGTTGACCCTGCTGCCGTTGATGAACTCACCTATCTGATGGAGTCGGGCTCAGATCGGATTGGAGCGTTGGATTTCCAGCTTTCCCCCACGCAGTATGAGCCCAGACATGCTTCCAATGCCTCCCTTGAAGAGCTGGCTGAGGCTACGGAACGGGTTGAAAAGGGGATACCACTTACCGATGAGCTTGCCCAGGCCCTGCAGCATGGTACGTCCATCGGGGGAGCCCGGCCAAAAGCCATGATTCAGGGTGGCGGCAAGAAATTTGTTGCCAAATTTTCTTCCACATCCGATCTCTATTCGGTTGTCAAGGCAGAGTACGTTGCCATGCGCCTGGCTGCTCTGGCTGGTCTGGATGTGGCGCCGGTAGCGCTGCAGCGAGCCGCTGCCAAAGACGTGTTGATAGTGGAGCGTTTTGACCGGATTGCCACAACCCAGGGGTGGCAGCGCAGGTTGCTTCTCTCTGCCCTGACCCTGCTGAAGCTGGATGAAATGATGGCCCGTTATGCCAGTTATGAAGATCTGGCCGAGCTTGTGCGTATCAGATTCAGAAAGGCACCTGAGACGCTTAAGGAACTTTTTTCACGTATCGTTTTTAATATTCTGGTGGGTAATACCGACGATCACGCCCGCAACCATGCTGCCTTCTGGGATGGGGAGATGTTTGATCTGACACCGGCATACGACATCTGCCCGCAGCCCCGCCATGGCCGCACCGCATCCCAGGCTATGATCATCAGCGACAATGATCGTTCAAGCCGGATAGTCACTTGTGTCAAGGCTGCGCCGCATTTTCTGCTCTCAGAGAAAGAGGCCCTGCAGATTGTTGATCAGCAGATACACTGCATCACAGATAATTGGACTGCTGTCTGCGATGAGGCATTGTTAAACGAGGTAGACCGGAATCTGCTGTGGGGTAATCAATTCCTGAATCCGTTTGTTTTTGAGGGGATGACCACTGGGGAGCTGCAAGGCCTGGCGGGTAAACAACCTTGAGGTTGGACTGGGTTTGGGCAGGCGGAGGTGGCAGGTGCGCCCATGAAATGCCAAAACCGATAAATTAATAGTATTTGTTCGTATGAAACCACACAATTCCATTAACAAAGGCATTGCAGGTCAGACAACTCGCCATATCTTGAAGTACACCACATCGAAACTCTTGCTGCCGGTGGAGAGGATACCGTAGAAAACGCCATTGCTCTCTGTCCGAATTGCCATCGCAAAATGCATTACGCGTAGTGATGTCCATAGTCATAACGACATACACCCCACACCAGACGCCCTGCTGAAACTGCCCCATTGACAGCACCATAAAAAGGAGTATGTTCCGCCTACATACACAAGCAGCCGAGATTCATCGACACAGGGTCGATGAATGCGGGGGACCCAGTGAGTAGGGGCGTATTCCAGCATCTGCTGGATAGAGGACTTTCAACCTCAAGCCCGTCAGCTAACCTCGTAGGCATCTGAAAGGGCATCGGACGACATGACGTCGTTGGCGAGGGCCAGCGGCGTTTTTTTGTTTTGGTGCGTTACCGGTAGAAAGGCCTGCAGTTATGAGCCACAAACATGAAGACTCCTTCTGGGGCGGTATTGTCAAAGCCCTGGGCCTGGTGTTCGGCGATATCGGCACCAGCCCGATCTATACCCTGACGATTGTCTTTGCCATGACCAGTCCGACCGAGGCCAATGTCTACGGCATTATGTCGCTGGTGTTCTGGACCATGACCATTCTGGTGTCAATTCAGTACACCTGGCTGGCCATGTCGCTGGGGCGCAAGGGGCAGGGGGGCGAGATCGTCCTGCGGGAGATCCTGATCAGGATGCTGAAAAAGGGGCGACTCCTGACCTTTGCCGGTTTTCTTTCATTTCTCGGCGTGTCGCTGTTGCTTGGTGACGGGGTGATTACCCCGGCTATCTCGATCCTCTCTGCGGTTGAAGGACTGATGCTGATTCCGTCTCTGGCCGGAATACACCACTGGACGTTAGTCATAATAGCTGCCCTGATCGCCTGCACTCTGTTCTTTTTCCAGTCACGCGGGACCGATAAAATGGCTGGTATTTTTGGCCCGCTGATGGCGATTTATTTCAGCTCGCTGATGGTTTCCGGCCTGGTCTCTGTTGCCGGTATGCCGGATATCATCAAGGCGATCAGCCCCCACTACGCCTTTGAGTTCCTTTTGAATAACGGTTTTGCCGGATACATTGTACTGTCGGAAGTGATCCTCTGTGCAACCGGCGGCGAGGCGCTGTATGCTGATATGGGGCATCTCGGGCGCAAACCGATCGTACGGGCCTGGTACTTTGTCTTTTTTGCCCTGTATCTGAATTATCTTGGCCAGGGAGCCTATATCCTTGGCGGCGGCGAGACCAAGAACGTGCTGTTTGCCATGGTTAACCATCAGGCACCGCTCCTGTACATCCCGTTTCTGTTGTTGACCATCATGGCCACCATCATCGCCTCTCAGGCAATCATCAGCGGGGTTTTTTCCATCGTCTACCAGGGGATTACCACCCGGCTGATGCCGCTGATGAAGGTTGATTATACCTCCACCCATATCCAGTCCCAGATCTATATCGGCGCGGTCAACTGGATCCTGATGCTTGCCGTGATCTTTGTGATGTTCTTCTTCCAGAAGTCTCAGAACCTGGCAGCGGCATACGGTATGGCCGTGACCGGCTCAATGACCGTCACTGCGATCATGATGCTGATCATCTACTCCCACACCATGAAGAAGTGGAAGGTGCCGATTGTGGTGGTGGTGGGTGTCCTGGATCTGGTCTACTTTACCTCAACCTTCTCCAAGCTCCCCCACGGCGCCTACTGGTCCATCATTCTGGCAGCCGTACCGTTTATCATTATCATGGTCTGGACCAAGGGGCAGACTGCGCTCTACCGGGCACTTAAGCCGCTGGATCTTGAGACCTTCATGATCTCCTACGAACAGATCTACGGCAAGGGCAAGAATATCCCTGGCACCGGCCTGTTCTTTGTACGGGGGCTGGATGTGATACCTCCCTATCTGGTGCATTGCGTGATCCGCAGCAATATCATCTATGAGCGCAACGTGCTGATCTCGATCGTACGGACCGAGGACCCGTTCGGGGTAGAGAGCGTGCATACTCCGGCTATGGGGCCGGGGCTGGAAGGCTTTGAGGTGCAGGCCGGTTACATGGAGGTGATCGAGATTGAGAAGATCATCCGTGAACACGGTATCCAGGAAAAGGTCATTTTCTATGGTATTGAAGATATAGCAACCACCAACCCGGTCTGGAAATTCTTTGCCGTGATCAAGAAGTTGACCCCCAATTTTGTTCAGTTCAACAAGCTGCCGGCAGCCAAGCTGCAAGGAGTGGTGACGAGGGTGGAGATGTAAGACCGGGAGATGACCTTTTTCCGCCCCGTCGGCTTGTCCGGCGGGGCGGATTCATTCCGGGGTTTAGGTGGCAGGTGCCTGCGGCAGGTACTGTTCAAACTGTTTCTTGTCGATAGAGCAGCGGTAGGCCTCCTCCGGGTTGACCTGTTTGGTCTTGAGCAGGTCCAGCAGGTGCTGATCCATCAGCTGCATGCCGTCTTTTCGGGCGGTCTGGATGATGGAGGGGATCTGGAAGGTCTTGGCCTCGCGGATCAGGTTGGCAATGGCCGGGGTGCCCAGCATGATCTCAAGGGCCGCCACCCGTCCATGGCCGTCGGCGGTCTTGAGCAGCTGCTGGCAGACCACCCCTTTGAGTGATTCAGACAGCATGGTCCGAACCTGGTCTTGCGACTCTTTGGGAAAGACATCAATGATCCGGTCAATGGTCTTGGCAGCGGTATTGGTATGCAGGGTGCCGAAGACCAGGTGGCCGGTCTCGGCGGCGCTCATGGCCAGCTGGATCGTCTCCAGATCCCGCATCTCCCCCACCATGATGATATCCGGATCTTCGCGCAGGGCGGCCCGCAGGGCAGAAGCAAACGAGTTGGTGTGTGCTCCGATCTGGCGCTGGTTCATGAGCGACTGTTTGTTTTCATGGATGAACTCCAGCGGGTCTTCCAAGGTCAGGATATGTTCCTGACGGGTGGCGTTGATCAGATCGATCAGGGCTGCCAGGGTGGTGGATTTACCTGATCCGGTGGGTCCGGTTACCAGTACCAGTCCTTTCTTGAACTGGGTCATCCGGCGCACCCCTTCCGGCAGGTTGAGCTGGTCTGCCGAGAGGATCTTGGCCGGGATGATTCTGAATACCGCCGCCACCCCCCGGTGGGTCATCATGATGTTGCCCCGGAAACGGGCCAGATCAGGGACGGCATAGGCAAAATCCAGGTCATTGGTGGCCTCAAACTGGGCCTTTTGCTCATCGTTTAAGATCTCAAACAAGATCGGCAGCAGCTCTTCATGGGAAAGCTGCTTGAACTGCAGCCTGACCATCTCGCCATGCTGGCGGAAGATCGGCGGGTTACCGGATGACAGGTGCAGGTCCGAGGCCCCCTGTTCTTTCATCATTTTAAACAACGCATCTATTTTAGCCATGGTTGCAAACTCCCTCTTCGGTTACTGGATCACCGCCACAAGATACTCTTCAGGAGAAACCGCGCCGGCCCGCAGCAGATCTTCTCCTTCGGCCTTGATGCCCCGATAGCCGTCTGCCTGCAGGCCGGCCATGAAACTGCTGCCGTCCGGTGTTGTTTCAAACCGGTTGCGCAGCGACTCATCAAAGCAGATGCAGTTGGTCAGAAACAGCCGTTCACTGGTGCCGGTAAAGTCACAGGCCGGGCAGCCTGTTGCATGGTAAAACGCTGCCGGAGGCTGCAGCAGCTGCAGGTTCTCCAGCTCTTGCTGCGGCAGGCTGACCGGCTGGCGGCAGGAGGGGCAGAGCAGTTGCATCCCCTTCAGCGAGACAATACCGGCCAGTAAAGAGCTTGCAAAGACGTTGCGCTGACGGAAGCGGATCAGGTGGTCCAGCAGGTTGCGGGTGCCGCGAATATCCATGCCCACCAGCACCAGCTTGCCGCGCATGGCGGCCCGTGCCGCAGCACTGAACGGCTCAAGGGAGGTACCGTCCTCAATGACCAGGATGTCCGGCCCATGCTCAAGGGCATCCATGATCAGGCGTCCTTTGCCGTAATCGCTGGTCGGCAGGGGGATGCGGGGGAACTGCTTGATCATCCGGCCCGGTTCATGGCCAAGAATCAGCACAGCCCGACCGGAGGTATCCTGCTCCTCCAGCAGCAGATCCATGAAGCGGCAGCGTTCCTGTAGTGAGCGTGAAGCAAACAGCACCAACCCCTGGCGCAGTCCGGCCAGACGGCTGAACTGTTCTTTCTGGAACGGCGGCAGCAGCATCTGGGACAGGGTGGCGGGGACCGCTGCAGCAATATGACGGCGGATCGTCAGGTAGTCTCCCTGAATCCCCTGCAGCAGCAGTACCTGAAAGGTGAGCTGACGCCCCTGGTACTCCATGGTGATGCTGCCGTTACCACCGCCGTCACCGACTGGGGGCAGTGCGGCGGCAGTGCGGATCAGGCTGCAGAACGCAGGATACAGATCCGGCTGCAGCTGGCCCAGTTCCAGCTCGTGCTTGCCGCTCCGTCCGGTGATCAGTATCCGGTCGTCCAGCGGCTTGAGAGAAAATCCGCTCAGGCGGTGCTGGATGCAGTGCTGCAACAACAGCTGCAGGAGGTGACTGCCACTCAGGTCTGAGTTGGCAGAATCGCACTGTTCGGTCGTAAAAATGGCGGAGCTGAAGCCCAGCAGCGTACTGTTCACCAGCCCGTAGCAGAGATCAAGCATCCGGTTGATATCCTCAACCGGAGCAATGGAGAGGCTGATGCGGCAGCCGGCCTGTTCGGTTGCCGCCTGCAGCGCCTGTTTGTCCAGCGGGTCTGCAATGGCAATGGCAAGCTCATCACCGGCCCTGATCAGGGGGATTAGTCGGTTAGCGCGGCAGAAGACCGCCGGCAGCAGGTCCAGCGCATCGGGGTCAATCATTTCTTGCTTCAGGCGGATGTAAGGGATGCCCAGCTGATTTGAGAGGGCCCAGTCGATATCCTCCTGGGTGACGATCCCCAGCGAGACCAGAGCCTCGCCGAACCGGCAGCCGCTACGCTGCTGCTCGGCCAGGGCGGCGGCAATGTCGCTGTCGCTGATAATTTTAGCATGGCTGAGAACAGCCCCGAGTGAGCCTTCCCGTACGGTTTCGATCATCTGATACCCTCCTGTGTGCAGCCGTCTCCGACATAGTGTAGCCTGATATCCGGTTGAGTCAACTGTTACAGCTATGGTACAGGTGATCCTCTTGTTACATCCAGCCAGTCAGTAAAGGAGTTTGATTGTGAAACAACGGCGTGCCCTGGCCCTGTTTTCCGGTGGTCTTGATTCAATTCTGGCAGTTAAAGTGATTCAGCAGCAGGGGGTTGATGTGCTGGCCCTCAATTTCACTTCCCCTTTCTTCGGCTGCTCGCCGATCCTTGATGGTGAACCGCTGGCAGCGCAGTATGCCCGTAGATATGCCATCCCGTTTCGCTCTGTACCGCTGGGCGAGTCGTTTCTGGAGATGTTGCGGCATCCGCGTCACGGCTACGGCAGTGCCCTCAACCCCTGCATTGACTGCAAGACCTTTATGCTGCGCTGTGCCGGGGTGCTGATGGCAGAGCTGGAGGCCGATTTTGTGATTACCGGCGAGGTGGTGGGGCAGCGCCCCATGAGCCAGCGCCACGACACCCTGCGGGTGATCGAGCGTGACTGCGGCCTTGACGGGCTGCTGCTGCGCCCGTTGTCGGCGCGCTTTCTGAAGGTAACGATTCCGGAGGCAGAAGGTTGGGTCCGGCGTGAAGAACTGCCGGCGTTCAAGGGAAGGGGGCGTAAAGATCAGATCCGTCTGGCTGCCGCGCTGGGGGTAGACAGTTATCCGGCACCGGGGGGCGGTTGCCTGCTGACCGAGGACAGTTACATTCCCAAGGTACGGGATGTGCTGGATCATCTGCAGCAGCCTGCTGTCCGTGATTTTGATCTGCTGCGAACCGGTCGGCACTTCCGGCTGTCTGAGACGTGCAAGGCGGTGGTTGGCCGGGATAGCAGTGATAACGAGAAAATTCTGGCCTCAATCGGTGCCGGTGAAACTACCCTGCGCTGGATGGATGGTGCCAGTCCGCTGGTGCTGCTGCTGGGAGAACCCCAGCAGGTAGATTTGGCGCAGGCCGGGCGGATTCTGCTGCGCTATACCAAGGCAACCAAAGGGGAGGCTGCCTGTTTAAGCCTGCAGGTTGATGGAAATCGATCAGAAATCAGCGTGGTGAATGATTTGCAGGAAGATGAGCTGGAGCGGCTACGGATTTGAGGGGAGCTCCAGTACCTGCTGCAGGGCTGCATCAATGGCACCTACATCCACGATAGTGTTGAAGCAGGGACCGTGCGGCCGCAGGTTCAATACGCCGATCACCGGCAGGGGGTAGCAGTCCTTGATGCCGGAGGTCAGGTCCCGTTCGCAGGCCACGGCCAGCACCAGTTTGGGGTGTTTTTCCACAATCACCTTGCGGGCCAGGGTGCCGCCGGTGGCCACCGAGATGTCGATGCCGTACTTCCTGCCGATCTCTACCAGTCCCTTGATGTCACAGCGTCCGCACAGCACGCATTTGTTTACATCGCCGGTTACCTTGATCTCGCAGTCAAACAGCTGAATGCAGTGGGGCAGCAGGATCAGGATGCGATCCGGGCGCACCTTGTAGCGCTGTGAGATTACCAGCGAGTTGTTCATGGCAATGAACGACTGACGGATCCGGTCCTTGTCCAGCCCCAGAATCCTTCCCACAAACTCGATCATCGGCAGCAGAAACTTGATCACCACCAGCCGCATGAAGCGGGTGAAGAAGATGTCCTTGCCCAGGGCGGTAGTCAGCACCAGCAGGCCGGTGCCCAGAATGGCAATGCCGGACAGTACCAGTACCACCAGCCCCACCATCCGGGGGAGGTCGGGATGGATATTGGCCAGGCCACGGCTGGGAATCCACCAGGCCAGAAAGATCAAGGCCACCAGCACAATGCAGGTGAACCCCATCAGGGCGATGAAGAGCCGTTTACGTGGAGCGGCGGTTTGTTCCTGCAGCTCACTCACCTGATGCCTCCGGAGATTCAAGGATGGTACCGACGGCAAGCGGATGTCCGGCCAGGAAGCTGGCGGCATCCATCCGTCTGGCACCGGCGGCCTGGAGTTCGGTGATCAGCAGTGAGCCTTGGCCGCAGGCTACTTCAAGGCCGTTTTTATCGGCTGCAAGTATCTCGCCCGGTCTGCCGCTGCCACTGCCGACGGCAGTTCTGAACAGCTTGAGCGGTTCACCCTGCAGGCGGGTAACAGCGCCGGGCCATGAGGCCAGTCCCCGCACCAGGTTGTGGAGGGCACTGGCCGGCTGCTGCCAGTTGATCTGCCCATGTTCCTTCTTGAGCAATGGCGCATAGCAGCTTGCCGCGTCATCCTGCGGTTCGGGAACAATGCTCCCTGCGGCAAGACCGTCCAGGGTCTCACCCAATAGTTCGGCTCCCAGGTTTGCCATCCGGTCATGCAGGGTGTCGATTCCCTCATCCGGTTTGATCGGCGTGGCTCTTTTCAGCAGCATCGGTCCGGTATCCAGCCCCACATCCATCAGCATAGTGGTAACGCCGGTCTCGGTCTCGCCATTGACCAGGCACCAGTTAAGCGGTGCGGCGCCACGGTAGCGGGGCAGCAGTGAGGCATGCACGTTGACGCAGCCGTGGGGCGGAATATCCAGCAACGCTTTGGGCAGGATCTGGCCGAATGCCACCACGACGATCAGGTCCGGCTGCAGCTCCCGAATCTGCTCGATGACCTCCGCTGCCCGTACCTTGGGTGGCTGGAAGACCGGTATGCCGTGGGCGAGTGCCAGTTCCTTGACCGGCGGCGGCTGCAGTTTCTGGCCACGCCCTTTGGGACGGTCCGGCTGGGTGTAGACCGCGATGACCTCTTCCTTGCGGTCAAGCAGGGTCTGCAGGGTGGGGCAGGCAAAGCTCGGGGTGCCCATGAAGATAATCCGCCAGCCGGTCATGATGCGCTCCGTTTCTTCAGCTTTTTCAGAAATAGTTCACGTTTGAGCGGTGAGAGCCGATCAACAAAGAGGATGCCGTCAAGGTGGTCGATCTCGTGCTGGAAGGCAATGGCCAGCAGGCCGTCAGCATGCCAGATCCGTTCCTGCCCCTCAAGGGTGATCGCCTTGACCACCACCCGCCGGTGGCGCTTGACGTTGGCTGCAAAGTCGGGCACCGAGAGGCAGCCCTCTTCATCAAAACAGTCATCTTCTGCCTGGATGATGACCGGGTTGATGGCGGTAATCAGCTGAGGCGGCTCGTCCTTGCCGGCAACATCGATGACGATGATCCGTTGCAGCACCCCAACCTGAGGGGCGGCAAGACCGATACCGGGGGCAGCGTACATGGTGTCGGCCATATCGCGGGCCAGCTGGATTACCTCGTCGGTGATGATCGGAACCGGCAGTGATTTCTGTTTCAACAGCGGATCAGGAACAGTCAATATGGGACGGATCATGGTGGCGGTACTCGTTTAATGGTCTGGAATTCACAAGCAGTTACTATATCAAGCAGTATGAGGTGAAAGCAACTGTGCAGTTGCAGGAGGTTCCAAATGACAGAACCGGTTCAGGGGGTCATCAGGGCTGGCGGTGTTGAGCGTCGCAGCAGCTCGCAGGAGCGGGAACAGAACCGTGAGCGTTTGCGTCGCCTCATAAAGGCAGGCGGAGGGGGTGACGAGCTGAGTGCTGACGATGACAGCGTCGAGCTGTCTGAAGAGGCCCGCAAGCGGGCAGACGGGACTTGGCGCAAGACCATTCTGGAACATCTTGAGGATATGGCGTAAGTAATGAATCAGCTGAAAAACGACTGGTCCTTGGTGTAGGCCTCGAAAAACTGTTCAAGCAGCGCTGCTGTTCGTTCTTGGTCCAGTTCCAGGTTGATAGCCGGTTGGCTGGCAGCCACGTCCAGATCCTCCTGGGCCTTGAGGGTGCCGACACCGTAGCGGTGACAGAACAGGTTGGCCAGGCTGACGATGTTGGTCAGGGTGACCAGATACGGTTCTTCTGACGGATCAAGCTCCAGGCTGTGGTGCGCCAGCACCGCTTTCATCAGCTGGTCCGGAAAATTCCACTTGCGGATAACCAGGGCACCGGCCTCTTCATGGCTGTAGGGGAACAGCATCCGCTCTGCCTTTTCAAAGGAGATGTCGTCGTTGTAACAGAGCTGCATCAGTTCCTGGAATTTGTCCTTCTCAAGGAAGTTCATGATCTGTTTGCCGATATCGTGGAACAACCCCCCCAGAAACGCCTCATCCGGATTAACTTTGCGCAGATCCTTGGCGATCAGCCGGGCGGCAAGCCCGGCACCGAAGGAGTGCTCCCACAGGAGCTTTTCGGTCAGACCGTAAGGCTGGTAGACCTGTTTGACCGAGGCGGCTACCACCACGCTTTTCAGAGTGACAAAGCCGAGCATCATGATGGCGTGGGGCAGGGTCTGAATCTGACGCTGGGCACCGTAAAACGAGGAGTTTGATATCTTCAGCACCCGCGCCGCCACGGCCGGATCAGAGGCCACTACCCGGGCCAGATCCTCGGCGGTCGACGTCTCGTCTTCCATCAGCTGCAGTACTTTGGTGGCCACCACCGGGATGGTAGGCAGGTCGCCCGCTGCCATGATGATCTGTTCCAGTTCGTTGCGCATCTCTCGGTTCCCTCGGTCTGCTTGCCGGTTTCAGTCAGAAAATTTGCCTATACTATTCCATAAAATGACAGAGAATCAAGCAGTTCGGCAGAATTGTTTGAATTTGTCAGGCGTTCTCTGTATACTTCAGATCATTTTTCGAGCCAAACAAAAGGAAAATTAACCATGTACAAAAAAATAGCAGGTACCCTGCCGCTGCTGGCAGCAGCCGTTGTGCTGCTGACCGGGTTCAGCTGGAGCTTCGGCGGCAATAAATGCAAAGAGGCGCTGGAGCTGGCTGAGAAGTTGCCGGCGCTGGCGGATCAGGAGGCCAGGACCAAGCAGGAGGAACGGATTCGCACACTCTGTCCTGACGGTGCGGCCGCGCAGTTCGTGCTGGGGCAGCAGGCAGAACGGGCCGGTAACAGCGACGGCGCGGTGGTGGCCTATCGCCGTGCTCTGCAGCAGGAGCCTGAGCTGGCGGTTGCTAACGGTAACCTGGGCTTGTTGTACCTGGACAAGGGACTGATGGACGATGCTGCCGTATCACTGACCAAAGCACTGGTCACCCAGCGGTTGCCGGCCTACCACAAGGCCATGGGCACAATCATGCTGGACAAGAAATTTTATGTCCTGGCATTGTACCATTACGATGAAGCCGGTCGTATGGCCCCGGGCGATGCGTCGGTTGTGGCAGGCCGTGCCGAGGTGTTTGCAGCCCAGGGACAAACCGGTCGTGCCACCGATGAATTCAAGCGGGCGCTGGTGCTTGAGCCATCAAACGAGCAGGCTGTTGCTGCCCTGGCAGCCCTGTACCTGCAGCAGAACCAGCAGGATGCTGCCCTGGAGTTGTTGAAAAAAGGGACGGTTGCCAATCCGCGCAGTCAGCGTCTGCATCTGATGCTGGCGGATCTCTACGAGGCCAGGGGGGATGTCAAGCAAGCCGAGTATGAGCGGTTGCTGGGAGGCAAGAAGGTTGCCGTTCCTGAGCAGCCGCCCCAGCTTGAAGGGCTGGCACTGGCTGAGAAGTATGCTGCGGCAGGAAAGACGGATGAGGCGATTGAGGCCTACCAGACCGTTATGCGGCAGCAGCCGGATGCCATTGAGCCGTATGAAGGGCTTGGTACCCTGTACTACAAGAGCGGTCGCGAAGCCGATGCGATCCTGGCCTACCGCGAGGCGGTGCATCGTGGGAGCACCCGGCCTGAAGTTTATTACAACCTGGGCCTTTTGTATGAAAAACGTAATCAACTTGATGAAGCGGTGGTCTCCTACAAGCGGGCCGTCGAGCGCAAGCCTTCCTTTGCCGAGGCACGACTGAAGCTGGCTGATATACGCTACAGTCGTGGCAATACCCAGGAGGCCATTGAACAGTATGTTGAATTTCTGAAGTTGAAACCGGAGAGTGCCGACATCCACCTCAAGCTGGCCCGTATCTTTGTTGCAAACAAAAACCTCAACCTGGCGGAAGATTCCTACAAGGCAGTACTGGGGCTTGCACCGGATAATCCGGATGCCAACCGTGAGATTGCCGCCCTGTACCGGAACAAGGGGCTGAACGACAAGGCCCTGGAACATTACCGCAAGGCCCTTGATCTGCAGAAGGATGACAGCGAGACCCGCAACGCGCTGGTGGCTATCTATGTCAAGGAGAAGAAGTACGATGAACTGGCCGCACTGCTGAAGGAGGCGGTGGAACTGGCACCGGACGATCCGAACAATCACTACAAGTTGGGACTGATCTACGATTTCAAAAAAGAATATGAGCATGCGTCTGATTCTTACAAAAGGGCGATTGAGCTGAAGCCGGATCATGCCCGCGCCCTGCATGCCCTGGGGCGTGTTTACATCAAAACCGGTCGCCTGTCCGAGGCACGGGAGGCTCTTGAGGCCGCCAAGAAGGCAGACCCGACCATGGAAGAAACCGCCGTACTGCTGAACAATATCCAGGATGACTTCAAGCCGGTACCGCGTGCGGCGGTTAAGTCAAAGAAAGCCAAAAAAACAAAAAAAACCAAGGTAAGCAAACCAAAGGCCACCAAGAAGAGCAGCGCTAAAAAGACCAAGGCGCCTGCCAAGAAGACCACACGCTGATGTACCGCAGGCGGCCCGGTGCGCCGGGCCGCCTCTTTCTCCTGTGCTGCGCTACCACGAATGCCTGAGCAGGTGATCATGTCGCCACTTCGATCCGACTATTTTCCGTTTGCCATCCAGACCAGTACCCGTGCCCGGCAGCAGTTCAGACTGCAGGAGCTGGTTCCTGCCGATGCCTCACGCTACCCGGCGGTGCTGGTGTACCGCAGGCTGGCCATCACCATGGCCCGCTCCGGTCTGGGGCCTGCCGCCGCCACCGCTGCCCAGCTGAACCTTTACGCCACCCTGCTGCGGATTTATCGCTACCTGGTGGATGCTGTTGCTGATGAGCAGGGGGATGAGCTGCTGGGCGCTGCCCTGCAGCAGGCCGGAATTCCGGTTGATGGTCCCGATGCAGAGCAGACCTTTGCCCTTTTTGTGCAAACCTTTCCGCCAGGGATTGATCTTGAGCAGCTTGATCAACCCAGCCGCCGCCATCTGCTGCTGCGCGAGCTGTTGCTGCTGAATCTGGCATCTCGCAATCGAGCGGTTGACCCGCTGCGCCTGCTGCTGGATGACCGTGAACTGGCGGCTGCCAGCCCGTATCAAACCTTGGTTGACCGTCTTGAACAGTCCCTGGCCAATGGGCCGTTGATACCCCGCATCGGTATGACCCTGGTTGAGGCGCTGCGAGCGCCCCTTGCCGCTGCCCCGGCATCCCTGGCAGGTCAGTTGGGATATATCCGTGAGCAGTGGGGTGAACTGCTGCCGCCCGAGCTGTTAGAGGAAGTACTGACGGCCTTTGATATCCTGGATGAGGAACAGCGCCAGTGGAGCGATGGCGGCCCCGGTCCCAGTCAGGTGCTGCAGTTCGGTGGCGGCGTTGGCGGGGCTGCAGATGGCGGTGTCGATGCTGAAATAGCCGGACAGGCCTTTGGCGCCGGGCACCATGCCGGGTATGAGCAGCACGAGTATGAGGCCTTCTCGCCTGATGCCGACTGGATGGCCAATGTGGTGATGATGGCCAAGATGACCCACGTCTGGCTTGAACAGCTCAGCAGGCAGTACGGTCATCCGATTACCAGACTCGATCAGGTGCCTGATGGGGAGCTGGACCGGTTGGCGGCCTGGGGCTTTACCGGGCTCTGGCTGATCGGCCTGTGGGAGCGCTCTGTCGCCTCGCAGCGGATCAAACAGCTTTGCGGCAATCCCGAAGCCCATGCCTCGGCCTATTCACTCTTTGACTACACCATCGCTGCCGACCTGGGTGGCGAAGAGGCTTTCCACAACCTGAAGACCCGTGCCTGGCAGCGGGGTATCCGGCTGGCCAGCGATATGGTACCCAACCATACCGGTATCTATTCCCGCTGGGTGCTGG
>CAZYMK010000050.1:0-11887 GCA_964648885.1 uncultured Geobacter sp.
GGGTGACCTGTTCCAGGTGGTGCCGGCCCTGACCCGGAAGATCAGAGAGCTGAAGAACAGAAAAAAATAGGCAGTCCAGCCTGTTCGATAAAGAGGTGTACGCATGTCAATAAATCCAGCATTGTTTAAACAGATCCTGATTGCTGCAGGTTTGGTCAGTCTGGTCATCATCTGCATCAGGCTTGCCCTGGTCCGGCTTGGCCGCCCGGCTGACCTGCACGGTACTGCAACATCCATGTTTCAGGATCTGCTGAAATACGGTCTGCGCCAGAAACGTGTCACCGCAACCGGATTCGGCTACAATCACCTGCTGCTGTTCTGGTCATTTCTGATCCTGCTGCTGCACCACCCCATGGCGGCAGGGATTGAAACCGTTTTGAGCGGGACCAGGCCATCAGGGCTGCTGATCCCCTACCCGACAACCCTGCTGCAGCCCGTCATGTTCCTGCTGGATCTGCTGGCCCTGGTCGGTCTGATCACCGCTTCGGTCGCTGTGTTGCGACGACTCGTTGCTCCTCCCTATCCTGAAGGGCGTTCCTTCGGCGCTGTGCTGGCTCCGTTTCTGCTGTTGGTGTTATTTTGCAGTTACTTCATGGTCAACGCCTTCAAGCTGTCGGTCTTTATTTCCGCTGAGATGCAGGCGGTGGCAGGGGGCTGGCTGCCGGTCTCCAATGCGGTGGCTGCATTGCTGGGCACAGCAGCAGCCGGGCTCTATGATGCCGGATGGTGGCTGCACGGTCTGGCAGTGCTGGCAATGATTCTGGCGTTACCCTACAGCAGGTTTCTGCATGTATTCACTGCTATTCCCAACATACTGCTGCGTCGTCAGGACAACCCGCCCCTGCCGGAGCGGGAGATTTTCAGGGCCGGCAGCCGCTTTGGGACCGATCAGGTGGACGGCTACAGCTGGAAGGAGTTGCTGGATGTCTTCTCCTGTACCGAGTGCGGTCGCTGCCAGATGGTCTGCCCGGCTGATCAGACCAAAAAACCGCTTAATCCCCGTACCCTGATTGCGAAGATCAAGCACAACCTGATGGCCAACGGTGCGGCCCTCAAAAAGGGGCAGAAACCGCCGGTGCCGCTGATCGGTGAGGGTGACAACAGCATATCCGAAGAGGCGATCTGGGCCTGCACCACCTGCGGCGCCTGTCTGCAGGCCTGCCCGGTCTTTATCGAGCAGTTTCCCAAGCTGATCCCGCTGCGGCGTCATCTGGTGGAGATGGAGTCGAAATTTCCGGAAGAGCTGCTCAACCTGTTTGAAAACATGGAAGGGCGCAGTAACCCCTGGGGCATCGCTCCCACTGAGCGGGGCAAGTGGGCCACCCTGCTGGGTGAGCGGCCATACGAACCGGGCACGACCGAATACCTGTTCTACGTGGGCTGTGCCGGTTCCTTTGATGCCCGTGCCAAGCATATCACGATGGCAACGGCCATGCTGCTGGATAAGGCCGGGGTCAGCTGGGGGATTCTGGGTAAGGATGAGAAGTGCTGCGGCGATTCACTACGCCGATTGGGCAATGAGTATGTCTTTGACAAGCTGGCCCTGGAGAACACCGCCCTGTTCAAAGAGCGCGGCATCAAAAAGGTAATCGTACAGTGTCCCCACTGCCTGACCACCCTCAAGAACGATTACCGCCAGTACGGGCTCCAGCTGGAGGTGATCCACCACAGCCAACTGCTGCTGCAGCTGGTGCAGGATGGCCGTCTCAAGCTGCCCAAGACCATTGATCTGGGCCGGGTCATGTATCACGACTCCTGCTACCTGGGACGCCACAACAACATTTACGACGAACCTCGTGAGGCCCTGGCGCTGGCCACCGGAGCGGAGTTGGTGGAGATGCCCCGCAATCGTGAAGACGGCTTCTGCTGCGGCGCAGGCGGCGGCAGGATGTGGATGGAGGAGTTTACCGGTGATCGGATCAATCTGGTGCGGACTGCCGAGGCGCTGGAGCAGAAGCCGGATACGATCTGCACGGCCTGCCCCTACTGTCTGACCATGTTTGACGACGGCATCAAGGATCTGCAGGCCGACAAGGTACAGGTAAAAGATGTGGCCGAGGTTTTAGCAGAGGCTATATTGCGGTGAGACAGCAGTTGTCTGACCAGTCAGACCCGTCTGACTGGTCAGACAACCACCACCGTTACACCCCGCGTGCCGCCACACATTCCTCCACTGCCTGTACCAGATCCATAAAGCGGATCGGCTTCAGGATCACCCGATTTGCTGCGGGACAGGCATGGGCCTCATCATCGTAGGCAGTGGTGATGATGATCGGTATGTCGTTATCCAGCTCCCGTATCCGGCGGATCATCTCCAGGCCGTTCATAACCGGCATCTCCAGATCAGTGATCACCACAGTCGGTCGCTGTTCAATATAGCGCTGCAGCCCGATGCTGCCGTTCTCCGCCGTCATGATCTCTCCCACCTGCCGTTTCAGGAAGGTAGCAATGGACAGGCGGGCAATATCCTCATCCTCAACATACAGTACCTTCAGATCCTTCAATGCCTCACTGGTCGGTATCATCATCGGTCTCCTTGCAACAATCGCTGCATTTCATCCTGCAGTCCGGCAACATCAATCGGCTTGGGCACATAGCCGTCAAAGCCATGATCCAGTAATCGGTCACGATCTTCATTCAGGGCATGGGCGGTCAGGGCGATGATCGGCGTACGGGTGCCACGCTCATGTTCACGTTCCCTTATGAGGGCAGTGGCGGCAATGCCGTCCATACCCGGCATCTGCACATCCATCAGGATCAGGTCAAACCGCTCCTGCTCCCAAGCCAACACCGCACGCTCACCATCATCCACCGCCGTTACCCGGTGTCCCAGCTGCTCAAGAATCCGGGTGGCAAACAGACGGCCCACCGGCTGATCCTCCGCCAGCAACAGCCGCAGGGCAGAGATGGCAGCGGGCTTCGCACGCGCTGCTACCGAAGATTCTATCACACAGAGTGGCGTCTTCATCGGCAGGGTCACCCGGAAGCAGCTGCCACTGCCCGGCGTACTCTCCACCGTAATGGTCCCTTTCATCAGATCGACCAGGCGGCGGCAGATGGTCAGGCCCAGCCCGGTGCCGCCATAGCGTCGGCTGATGCTTTCATCGGCCTGGGTAAACGGATCAAAGATCCTCTTGACGGTCTCCGGGTCAATGCCGATGCCGGTATCGCTGACCGTAAAGCAGACCTGCAACGGCTGACCGGGTTCCACCAGCGGGAGTACCTGCAGGACCACCTTGCCCTGGTCGGTGAACTTGACTGCGTTGCCGATCAGGTTGTGCAGGATCTGCTTCAGCCGCTGGGGCACCCCCCGCAGGATCGTGGGCAGCTCCGGTGCCAGCAGGCAGCGCAGTTCAATCCCTTTACGCTGTGCCACCGGCTGATGGATCTGCAGCACCTCATGGGTCAGTTGGGCCGGCTGAAAATCAGCCTGTTCCAGCACGTAGCTGCCCGATTCAATCCGGGTCAGATCCAGCAGGTCGTTGATCACGGCCAACAGGCTCTGGGATGAGTCGTCCAGGTGCCGCAAAAAATCCTGCTGTTCAGCAGTAAGTGGCGTCGTATGCAGCAGGTGGCTCATCCCCATGATGCCGTTCAAGGGGGTGCGCACCTCATGGCTGATGTTGGCCAGAAACTGGGTCTTGGCCCGGTTGGCTGCTTCCGCAGACTCCCTGGCCGCCTGAAACGCCTGTTGCACGTGCTTTTGCTCGGTCAGATCCGTTACAAAGGCAAACGAGTTGTCAACCTGTCCGGCAACATCGCGGTGGGTGGTGGCATGGAACAGCACCGGTACCGGATGACCGTCTTTATGCAGCAGTGACACCTCGAAGTTACGGTGGCGTGTGGCCTCGATCCGGCCCATCTGGTACAGGAGTATGGTCCGGTTTTCCACATCAACCAGCTCAAGCGGTGAACGACCGATCAGCTCATCACGCCCGTAACCCAGCATGGTGCAGAGGGCCGGGTTGACATCCCTGGTCAAACGGTCAGTGCCCAACTGCCAGAACCCCTGGGAAGAGTTCTCGATAAAGGAGCGGATGCGGGCCTCGCTGGCTGCAAGCTCACTGGTCCGTTCCTGCACCTTCTGCTCCAGCTGCTTGTTCATCAGGGCTACCGCTGCCTGGGCCTGCTTGACCTGGGTGATGTCGGTCAGGGTCAACACCACCCCGTCCACCGTGCCGTCTTCGCCCCGAAACGGCAGAATCCGCTGCAGCACCCACTGACCGTCACCGCAGTCCAGCTCCTGTTCCTGACGGATTCCGGTCTCCAGCACCTGCCGCAGGGCGGCCCGGAACGCTGCCGTCGGTGCCAGATCGTAGGCGATATGATCAATGGGACGGCCCACATCCTGGGGCAGCAGCTTGAGAAAGGCGTTGGTGGCGGAGGAGAACTTCCTGATTCGCAGCTGGTTGTCCAGGAAGACGGTCCCCACCTCGGTACTGGAGAGCAGGTTATCGTGATCACGGTAGAGCCGCAGCAGTTCCTCGTTACGTGCTTCCAGCTCACTGTTGACTGTGTAAAGGTCTTCGTTGACTGATTTCAGCTCTTCATTGGTACTCTGCAGCTCCTCGTTGGAGGAGATCAGCTCTTCGTTAGCCAGATCCAGCTTTTCATTGCTGGTCTGCAGCTCTTCAATGGTCAGCTGTAGCGAATGCCGGGTCGAGTGCAGCTCCTGTTCCAGGTCGCTGACCCGTCTGACCAGCAGCGTATCGGTATCGTACGGTTCTTCGCAGGCAAAACTCAGGGGCTGGGGCGGTTCCCAGTCAGACATCCGCAGGGTCACATGGTAATGCCGCTCTTCAGGGCGTTCGTGGGGCAGACAGGTCACCGCCACCTCCAGATAGCGGCAGCCGTCCCCCTGCTGCAGTGGCACCCGTTCCACCACACTCTGCTGTTCCTCTTGACCGGCCCGCATCAGGGCCGCCGAGAGGGCCGGCCGCAACTCATCCCGCAGCGATCCCAGAATGTCACCGGTCAGCCGTCCGGTCAGCGGACGCAGATAGTCGGTCAGGTCGCCGAAGATATGCAGCACCTGGCGCTGACTGTTCAGCAGCATGCCGGGTGGTGCGTAGCGCTCCAGGATCTGGTCATAGGTACGCAGCAGGTGACGGTCAATGGCAACAGTGTTGCGTGCTCCCTGATGCAGTGAGGCGATCAGCGGATTGCGGGCCATCCAGGGGATGCCGAGGCTGCTGTTATCACGGTGGGTCGGCAGTCTGCGGAACAGCTTGCGGGTTGCGTCAACCACACTGAAGGCACCGGCCAGGTGGCCAACCCCCTCGCTCTGGCCCAAAAGCAGCTGTCCTCCCGGCGCCAGGGCAAACTGCAGGGCGGTCAGGGCCCGCTGCTGGGCCTCCGGCTGCAGGTAGATCAGCAGATTGCGGCAGGCTGCCAGATCGATCCGGGTAAAAGGGGGATCAGCCAGCAGGTTGTGGTGGGCAAAGACCAGCATCCGGCGGATCTGGGGATCGATCCGGTAGCGTCCCTCCCCCTCACTGCGGAAGTACTGCTCCAGGTAGCTGTCAGGCAGGGCTGTCAGCTGCTCCTCTGCATAGATCCCCCGTGAAGCGGTTTCCAGGGCTCCCTTGTGCAGGTCAGTGGCAAAGACCTTCAGGTCGCCGCCAAAGCCGGTCTCACGGGCCACTTCACGCAGCAGCAGGGCCAGAGAGTAAGCCTCTTCACCGCTGGCACAACCGGCTGACCAGATCCTGAAGCCGTCTGCGGCTGCACGTTCCCGCAGCTGATCCCGCAACAGCTCGGCCAGGCCCCGGAACACGTCAGGATCACGGAAAAATTCGGTCACCCCGATCAGCAGATCCTGCCCCAGGGTTTCCAGCTCATCTGGGCTAGCCGCCAGCAGGGTGGCGTAATCCTGCAGCTCCTGCAGCTGCAGCAGCTCCATCCGCCGCAGGATGCGGCGCCCCACCGTGCCGGGGCGGTAGCAGGAAAAGTCGACCCCCAACCGTCGGCGCAACAGGTCGGTCACCGGCAGCCAGTCGGCCGGATTCCCCTCGTCCAGCTCCTGCTCTTCCAGCTCCAGCTGATCCGGTTGTTGTGTGTCGGTCATGTCTGGTTACCTTCTTCTGCCAGTTTGTGCAGTACGCGCTGTATCTCGATCTGCAGCTGATCCATCTGGATCGGCTTGGCCACATAGCCGTCAAAACCGCTGGCCAGCAACAGCTCACGATCTCCGGCCAGGGCATGGGCGGTCAGGGCGATGACCGGCAGGTGGCCGCCGTGTGTTGCCTCGGCCATACGCAGGCGGGCCAGCACCTCTTCGCCTCCCATGCCGGGCATCTGGATATCAAGCAGCATCAGGTCATACCGGTTTCGTTCCAGCAGTTCAAGGGCCATCAGCCCGTCCACTGCCGGGGTCACCTGCTGTCCCTGCCGTTCCAGCAGCCGCATTACAAAGGTACGGTTCACCTCCTGATCCTCAACCAGCAGGAGCTGCAGACCGGGCGGCAGCAGTTCCAGAGCAGCGGCCGGGGGTGCCGTTTCCGGCTCCAGGCTGCAGATACCGAACGGCAGCTCTACCGTAAAACGGCTGCCGTGCCCCAGACTGCTGCTGGCGGTAATGCTGCCCTGCATCAGATCGGTCAGGCGACGGCAGATGGCCAGTCCCAGGCCGCTGCCGCCGTGGATACGGGCCGTGGAGCTGTCGGCCTGGGTAAAGGGGTTGAAGACCTTCTGCAGGGTCTCGGCCGACATGCCGATGCCGCTGTCTTCCACCACAAAGGCAAGCCGGACTTGCCCGTTATTCTCTCCAGCACAGCGTACCGTCAGGGTAACGCCGCCGTGGCTGGTAAACTTGATGGCATTGCCGATCAGATTGATCAGCACCTGCTTCAGCCGCAACGGGTCCCCCAGCAGGGCCTGGGGCAATCGTTCGTCGATCCGGCGCTGCAGGTTAATCCCCTTTGCTGCGGCCGGTTTTTCGTAGATGCCGCAAACCTGTTCCTGATTCAGGGCAGTGGTTCGCAGCGACTGGGAGAGCCCCATGATACCGTTTAAGGGGGTGCGGATTTCATGGCTCATGTTGGCCAGAAACTCGTTTTTGGCCCGGTTGGCCGCATCAGCAGCAGAGCGGGCCTCCTCAAGCAGTCTGTTGGTCCGCTTCTGCTCGGTCAGGTCAACATCAATACAGTACATCTCCGGATCGCCATGCACGTTGATCAGCCTGGCATGGCTGGAAAAGACCGGCACCAATGACCCGTCCTTGCGCAACAGCTCCAGTTCTCCGGCAGGAATGGCCGCTCCACCGTCCAGCCAGTTCTGTACACCCTGTATCACCGCCTCCCGCATGAAAGGGGGAATGATCAGATCTTCCAGTCCGTTGCCCAGTGCCTCTTCTCTGCTGAACCCATAGAGCTGGCTGCTGGCCTCGTTCCAGAAGATGACCTTCCGGTTCCGGTCGTACCCCTGTACCGGCAGGCAGGGTATCTGCTCAGCCAATGCCCGAAAACGCTGTTCCGATTCCTCAAGCCGCCTGGTGATCTCCTTACGCTCCGTGATATCCCGCACCACAGCCAGGATGCGGGGGCGGTTGTTAATCAGGGTGGCACGCAGATTAACCTCTACCCACAGCAGTGAACCGTCCGCACGCCGGGCCTGCCATTCAAAGGTATTAGGAGTTCCATGAGCGGCCAGCTGGAGCTGTTTTCGAGCCTGCTGATTCAGTTCTTCACCAGAGGCGTAGGTCAGGTCGTCCTGGGTCTTGCCGATCAGTTCCGTGCGGCTAAAACCGTACAGCTCGGCAGCACGATGGTTGACATCCAGCACCAGGCCGTCTTCCGGTCGCTGGACAAAGATGGCATCATTGACGGAATTGAAGATGGTCCGGTAGGCCGCCTCGGCCGATTCAAGGGCGCGGGATTGTTCCCGCAGCCGCGTGATGTCGCGGGCAGAGCCGTACAGTACCAAAGTGGCCGGGTCTTCAGGGTGAGCAACGCAACGGCTGCGCTCCCTGATCCAGAGTACGGTCTGATTCTTGCGAATCAGGCGGAACTCGCTCCGCAGCTCCTCACCGGCCTGCATCCGCAGCAGATCTGCCTCCACCCGCTCACGGTCATCAGGATGGATCAGCGGCAGCCAGCAGCCGATAGCCAGCATCTCGTCGTTGGAGTAGCCGGTTATCTGCTCAAAATTGCCCCCCACCCACTGCACCCGGAAAGGGCCATCGTTACTGCGGGCGCAGACATGGCAGAAGTCGGAACTGAGGTCCGTAAAGATGTGGTAGCGCTGTTCCGAATCATGCAGCTGCTGTTCCAGGGCCAGCTGTTCAGTCATATCCCGTGCAATGGTCAAAATCTGGCCGGTTTCCGGTGAAACGCTGAGGGTCAGTTCCAGATCGACACAGGAACCGTCCTTGCGGCGATGACGGCTGACAAAGCGGTCAAATCCTTGGGTCAGCAGTAGTGCCGTATGCTCGGCAACTTCTTCCGGTGTCTCGTTGGCCTCCAGTTCACTGATATGACGACCGATCAGCTCGGCAGGTTCATAGCCCATCATGGCGCAGTAGGCCTGGTTGACCGAGAGTATCCGCGCTTCGGTATCGGTGGTCAGCAGGCCGTCACTGCTGGCGTTTAGCAGAATACCGTAATGGATTTCCTGCCGGGCCAGCTGCTGCTCACGTTCCAGCCGCTCGATCTCCCCGGCTGTACGCAGCGCCAGCAGTTCCAGCAACTGCAGTGCAACCGGCACGCTCTTGTCCGGCAGCGGTTTGTTATCCATCAGCAAAATGTTGCCCAGTGCCTGGCCTGCAGAACTGAAGAGCGGCACCCCCAGGTAGCAGCTGATACCCAGCTGCTCCAGCAGTTCATCCTTTGGAAACAGTTCGGCGGTATTGGTGGGGAAGTAACGCGGCGCGATACCTACCACCTGTTCGCACGGCGTACCGGCCAGAGGGTAGGTGATGTTTTCCTGACACACACCATCGACGTAGACCCGCAAGGTTCTGATGAGCTGCTGCTCCGGCAGCACCCTGCCGATAACCACATAACGTACCTTGAACACATCAGTCAGGGTTGCGCACAGTCGATGCAGATAGGCCTCACCCACCGTTGTTGAGGTTCCTTCAAGCACCATTTTTAGCTGTTCAGAGCAGCTGTTCGGCGTAGCGGCAGGTACGGTCATGGCTTGCGCTCCCTGGCGATCAGTTCCAGCACCCGGGCCATTTCCACAAACAGCGCTGCTGCCTGCAGCGGTTTGGACAGGTAGCCGTCAAAACCGGCATGCAACAGCCGTTCGCGGTCTCCCACAATGGCATGGGCGGTCAGTGCCACAATCGGCGTATGCCGTTTCTGGCCGTCCTCAGCAGCCCGGATGGCAGCCAGCGCCTTCAGGCCGTCCATCACCGGCATCTGAATATCCATCAACACCAGATCAACCTGCTCCCGCTGCCACAGCGACACCGCCTCCTGCCCGTTATTGGCCAGCAGCGTGCTGTGGCCCTGTTTCCGCAGGATCTCCGACACAAAGCGCTGGTTCACCGGCTGATCTTCAGCCACCAGAATCCGCAACGGCTGGTCAAGGGTGGCAGCCGGTGTCGGCGGCGCTTCCGGCGTCTGGGGCAGCACGCCCCGCTTGAGCGGTGCCGAGAAGGTAAAGGTGCTGCCCTGCCCCGGCCTGCTGCTGACGCTGATACCGCCCTGCATCAGCTCCATCAGCTGCTTGCAGATGGCCAGACCCAGCCCGGTGCCGCCGTATTTACGGGTAGTGGAACTGTCGGCCTGGATGAACGGATCAAAGATGGTCTGCTGGGTGGTCTGATCCATACCGATACCGGGGTCCCTGACACTGACCGTCAACCGGACCGTTTCCTGGTCCAGCGTCTCGGTACCGGCTGTGACAATGATCTCACCCCCCACGGTAAACTTGATGGCGTTGTTGACCAGATTGGTCAGCACCTGTCCCAGACGGAGAGGGTCACCCACCAGCACCGGGGCCAGCTGCTCATCACAGGCCAGACTCAGCAGCAGTCCCTTGGCCTGGGCCCGCAACCGCAGTACCCGCAGGGTGTTGTTCAGCAGCGTGCACGGCTCAAACGGCAGCTCCTCCAGATCCATCCGGCCTGCCTCGATCTTGGAGAAATCCAGGATGTCGTTGATCACGCTCAGCAGGCTCTCGGCCGAGCTGTCGATATTGTCCAGAAATTCGCGCTGCAGCGGCGGCAGCTCCATATCCCGCAACAGCTGCACCATGCCGGTAATGCCGTTCAAGGGGGTGCGGATCTCATGGCTCATCACCGCCAGAAAACGGCTCTTTGATTCATTGGCGCTCTTCAGCTGCGCCATGGTGTTGCGCAGGGTCTCTTCATGCCATTTTTTTGCGGTGATATCGGAGAAGATCGTGGCAAACCCGTCTGCGCCGATCCGGCAGACCGAGATGCTGAAGTGGCGATCAAGGGGGGCGAAGTAGGCCTCAAAGGAGCAGGCACAGCCGGTGGCCACCACCTCGGCAAACCGCTCCAGAAAGGGGGGCACCTCACCGGGGTACAGCTCCGTAGCCAGACGCCCCAGCACCTGTTCGCGGGCCATGCCCAGGATGTTCTGGTAGCTCTGGTTGACCTCCACCAGCAGGTAGTTGTCCGGACCGCCGTCCTGGCGGTACAGAAGCCGGTGCAGGGCAACCCCTTCCCCCATGTTGTCAAACAGGGCATGGAAGCGCTCTTCACTGAGGGTCAGCCGTTCCGTATGCTCATGCAGCCGGGCTGACATCTCCTGCAGACTCTGCTGCAGCAGCTTGAACTCGTCATGGCGGTCCGGCAGCTGCGCCAGGGCATCGGCATCACCCTTGCCCCGGCGGCGTACTGCCTCGGCGATCTCTTCAAGCGGCTTGCAGAACCTGCGGGCCAGCAGAAAGATGATGCCGCAGCCGGCCAGAAACAGGAGGGCCAGGGCCATGATGCTTTGCTCTAATCTGGTGTGGGCTTCAGCATAGACATGATCTTTGGGGGCCTTGACCCGCAGGTGCCAGGCGTTGCCGGTGCGGTTGCTCAGCTCCGGTGCCGGGGTCAGAATGGTCAGGGAATGGTCTGTGTCAAACACAGCTTGCTGGTTTGCTGCGGGAGGAATCGGATTGGCAGGCTGTATTGAGGGGGCTGAGCTGTCTGTCGTACAGAGCAGGCGACCGTTTTCGTCAGACAGTTCCACATGCACGGTCTGGGGTTCGGCGGTGTGGTGGTGGTGGAAACCGGCAAGCAGTTCCATAAAGTGTTCAGCCCCGATCAAGGCGATGATCACCCCTTTGGGCCGGTCACTGATTTCCTGACGTACCGGCGTATAAAAGAGCAGGCTGCCCAATGCTCCCTGCTGCTGAAACTGGGTTGTGAAGCCGCTCTCCCCGGCCATACCACGGCTCCAGGCGCTGCTGTACAACCGCTTGCCCCGTGCAGCCGGATCGTCTGAATCAGCAGTAACCGTTCCATCTGATCCGAGAAAGGTGAAACGGTCAATGGTGTCGGAGCCTATACGAAAATCGTTCAGTCGGCGGTTGATGGAATCGCTGCTGCGGCCCGTTTCATTCAGAAAGGCTGAACGGGCCACTACGGCAGTCTCGCGGGTTACTTCATGCAGCAGCAGATCAATGCTGTTGGTTACCTGGAGGCTGACCAGCTTGAGATGTTTGATGGCACCCAGTTTATCGGTGCGGGAAACGGTCAGATGATTGAAGTAAAACTCAACACTGATGATGAGTATGATCAGCAGGGCAACAGCCAGTGTCAGTCGGGTACGGAACTTCATGGGCGCTCCGATGGTTGAGTTATTCCTGTCAAGCGAGTCTACCACCACTTTTCTGTTTTGCAATGGCAGGGAAGATAAAACCTGATCAACAGCAACCTGCCGTAATCAGGAAGGTATGCGGCCGACTTTCAGGGAGAGGGGCC
>CAZYMK010000050.1:11987-14632 GCA_964648885.1 uncultured Geobacter sp.
TGCTGTCCGTTCTCCCGTTGAGGGAGGAGCTAACACCCCCCAGCTTGCGCTGGAGGAGAGGCAAAACCACCGTATTCTGCTCCCTCCCCAAGTGTGGAGGAGAGGCTAAAAACCACCGCATTTGGCTCCCTTCTTCAGTATGAAGGAGAGGCTAAAAACCACCATGTACTGCTCCCTCCCCCAGCGGGAGAGGAGAGGCTAAAACCACCGTATTCTGCTCCCTCACCAAGGGTGAAGGAGAGGCTAAAAATCACCATGTACTGCTCCCTCACCCAGCGGGGGAGGGCTGGGGAGGGGGAGAGGCGGTGCCCGTTATTTCCCGAACATCCGCTCCAGCTCTTGTTGTCTGAAGGCAAAGATCCGCTCCAGGCGGCCCCGCACAAAACCGGCGGCCAGCTGGCCGAAGGGGGGCAGCGGCAGCAGGTAGTGGACCAGGTCGGTCATGTGGGTGCCGCCGGGTACGGTGCGAAACAGGTGCTGGTGATGCCAGAAGCGGTAGGGGCCGAAGCGCTGTTCATCCACAAAGAATTCCGGCTCCTGTATATGGGTGATCTCGGTGGTCCAGCCCACCTTCAGGCCGCCAAAGGGGGTGACGGTGTAGCTGACCACCATGCCGGCGTACATCCGCTCCGGCACGGAGCTGGTAATGTGAAAACCCAGGTCGGGCGGGGTGATCAGCGGCAGGTTGCGGGGATCGGAAAAGAACTCCCAGGCGGTTTCGATCGGAATCGGCAGGAACTGGGTCCGTTCCAGAAGCACCGGCTTCATGGGCTGTCTTTCTGTGTCAGCTGCTGCAGCTGCTGCAGCAGCAGGGCAATGTCAACCGGCTTGCTGATATGGGCATCAAACCCCTGTAGCAGCAGGCGTTCGCGCTCATCATCCATGGCATGGGCCGTCAGGGCGATCATCGGCAAGTGACCGCCGGTCTCCTGCTCCTGCAGCCGGATGACCCGGGCCGCCTCATCTCCGCCCATGACCGGCATCTGGATATCCATCAGCACGCAATCCACCTGCTGCGTCTCCAGAAAATCAAGGGCCTGCTGCCCGTTTTCAACCACACTCATCCGGTGCCCGGCCCTGCCCAGTACCTTGACGATAAACTCGGCATTCACCTGATTATCCTCAGCCAGAAGAAGCGTGAGCGGCCTGGTTGCCGCCTGTGGTTCCTGCTTTTCGAGCGATGCTTCCGGACAGGGCTCTTCCGGCAGGCCAAAGGAGAGGCTGACATGAAAGCTGCTGCCTGTTCCGGGACTGCTTTCGGCCCAGATGCGGCCCCCCATCAGGGCCGCCAGGCGGCGGCAGATGGTCAGCCCCAGCCCGGTGCCGCCGTATTTGCGGGTGGTGGAGCTGTCTGCCTGGGTAAAGGGGGAAAAAATCTCATCCAGGGCTGCCGGGCTGATCCCGATGCCGGTGTCGGTAATGGTCAGCTGCACCTGTAACGGCTCGGTCGGACTCTCTTCTATCTGTGCCGTTACCGTGATGTTCCCCTGATCAGTGAACTTGATGGCGTTGCCCAGCAGGTTCAGCAGGATCTGGCGGGTGCGCAGCTGATCTCCCCGCACCAGTTCCGGCACTCTGGGGTCGATCTCGGTGGTGATGGTGAGCCCCTTTTGATGGATGGCGTACTGCTGACCTGCCAGCAGTTCATTGATACAGTGGGTGAGTGAGAAATCGGAATCCTCCAGGGTCATACGACCGGCCTCAATCCGGGAGAGGTCCAGGATATCGCTGATCAGGGTTACCAGGGTACTGGAGGAGTTCTCGATGTTGGTTAGGTAGCGTTCCTGCTCCGGGGTCAGTTCAGTGGTGCGCAGCAGGTGGGCCATGCCGATCACGCCGTTCATCGGGGTGCGGATCTCATGGCTCATGTTGGCCAGAAATTCGCTCTTGGCCCGGCTGGCGCTTTCCGCAGTATCCTTGGCAGCCAGCAGCACTGCTTCGGCCTGCTTACGTTCAGTGATGTCGATAATACTCCAGACAACACCGGTGGTGCTGTCTGGCAGCACCATCCTGACCCCGGTCAGAAAGCCCCAGATGGTGGAGCCGTCTTTGCGGCGCAGTGGATACTCGGCCTGCAGGTGGGTTCGACCGTCCCGTGCCTGCAGGAAGGTGGGGGCCCAGGCTTCAAAATGCTGCTGATCAAGGTGCAGCAGCTGCACCGATTGCCCCAGCAGTTCTGCCTCGTCGTAGCCGAACAGCTCGCAGAACTGGCAGTTGACCTTCAGCATGATCCGTTCCGGTGAGACAATCAGGTTGGCGGTGCCGTTGTACTCAAACAGGGTCTGCAGGTAGTCCCGCTCACGGGCCAGCTCTGCTTCCATCTGTTTGCGGTCGCTGATGTCGCGGGCAATCCCCACCACCCCGACCGGCTGGTCAGCTGCATCACAGAACCGGGTCTTCAACACCTCAACAACGGTCTGCCGGCCATTGGCCAGGGTAATCGGCACCTCCAGCCGCAGGGTGTCCTCGCTGACCAGTGCCTGCTGGTCACTTTCACGGTAGTGGGAGGCCTGCTCACGGTTTCGGTCAAGATCATGGTCGCGGCGACCGATGATCTCATCCTTGGGCAGCCCCAGGTAGGTTGCGGCAAAGGCCTGATTACAGCCCAGGTAGATGCCGTCGGCGCTCTTGATAAAGATCTTGTC
>CAZYMK010000051.1:0-9895 GCA_964648885.1 uncultured Geobacter sp.
CCACCAAGCTGCAGGCCCTGGAAACCGGCGCCAACGATTTTCTGTACAAACCGCTTGATCGCCCGGAGATGCTGTTGCGGGTACGCAACCTGCTGAAAGGCAAGGAATATCAAGACCTGCTGCAGACCTTTAATCATCGTCTGAAGGAGGAGGTACAGCACAAGACCCAGGAGTTGCGTCTGTCGTACATCGAGACGGTCCATCGGCTGGTGATGGCCTCCGAGTTCAAGGATGAGGACACCGGCGACCATATTTCCCGCATTTCCTGCTATACCCGCTGCCTGGGTGAGGCGGTCGGTCTTTCTCCCCAGCAGTGCGAGCTGATCTACTATGCCTCCCCCATGCACGATATCGGCAAGATCGGCATACCGGACCAGATCCTCTGCAAGCAGGGGCCGCTGGATGATGCGGAGATGGTCATCATGCGGCAACACACCGAGATCGGCGCACAGATATTGAAAGATTCGTCAGCACCGATACTGCAGATGGCCGAAACCATTGCCCTGTCTCACCATGAACGCTGGGACGGTACCGGTTATCCCCAAGGGCTGGCTGGTGCAGCCATCCCCCTGCCGGCCCGCATTGTTACCCTGGTGGATGTGTACGATGCCTTGCGGATGCGGCGACCGTACAAAAAACCGTTTGATCACCAGACCGCCGTGTCGATCATCCTGCAGGGGGATGGCCGGACCAGGCCGGAACATTTTGATCCGGAACTGCTGGGGCTGTTCAGTCGGCTGCATCCCTGCTTTGACGCCATCTTTAACGGCGAGATTCCCAAAGGCTGCTGCAGCAGTACCGTAGCTGCACCGGAGGCCCTGTGAACACACTGGTGCTGCAGTTCATTGCCGAGGCGCGGGACTACCTTGATGAGGCGGCCCGGGGGCTTCTGGCCCTGGAGCAGTCTGCCCATGATGCCTCGCTGATCAACAGCATCTTCCGCAACTTTCACACCATCAAGGGTACCTCCGGCATCTTCCCGGAGTTTGCGCCGATAACCCGCCTGACCCATGTGGCTGAAGACCTGATGGACCAGGTTCGCAACGGGCAGCGCAACCTGGATACCATTTCAGTGGACCTGCTGTTGGGGGTGCTGGATCAGGTGGGGGCCTGGCTGGCCTGCATTGAAGAGCATGAAGAACTGCCTCCCGGCACCGAGCAGGAAGGGAACGCCCTGCGGGAGCGGTTGCAGCAGTTGCTGCAGCCAACGGAGGAGGCAGCCCCGGTTGCTGCGGAATCCGCACAGATCGAACCGCCGGATGAGGCCCTGCTGGAGCTGATGGACTGGTCCCGCAGCGTGATTCAGGACTGGCCGTCAGAGATGCTGACCCTTGAGACACCGGCCGTGGCGTTCTGGTATCGACCGGAGGAGAGCTGCTTTTTCCTGGGGGATGATCCAATCAACCTGCTGCGCCAGCTGCCGGATCCGATGCTGTTGGAGCTGCTGCTGCCGGAGACGGTTCCCCCGCTGGATGAGTTTGATCCGTTTACCTGTGTGGTCTCGTTTCGTGGCGTGGTGGTGGAGTCCCTTGACCGGATCGCAACGATATTCCAGTACATTCCCGACCAGATCAGCCTGGTGGCACTCACCCCTGATCTGCTGATTCAGCAGGAACCTGCAACAGAACCGCCCTTGCCCGAACCGCTGGAGCCGCTCTGGACCGCTGCACCGCCGCAAACCCAGCAAGCCCCGGAAGAATCCAAGGCCGCTGTAAGCCCTGATCAGAAAAAAGGGACCGCAACCTCCTTTATCCGGGTGGACCAACGCTTGGTTAACCAGTTCATGGACTTGGTGGGAGAGCTGCTGGTGGCACGCAACGCCCTGCCCTACCTCTGCCAGCGGGCCGATACCGTCTACCGGGTGCCCCAGTTGGCCGCAGAATTGGACAGCAAGGCCGACACCATCAGCCAGATTGTCTCATCACTGCAGGATGTGGCCCTTGAGATGCGGATGCTGCCGGTGGCCAAGGCGTTTGAGCGTTTCCCCCGGCTGGTGCGCGACATCTCCAACAAGCTGGGTAAAAAAGTCAATCTGGTGATGGAAGGTGAAGAGACCAGGGCCGACAAGGATGTGATCGAGGCGCTTTCCGAGCCGTTGATTCACATGGTGCGCAACTCTCTGGACCACGGGGTGGAGCTGCCGGCAGAACGGACCGCAGCAGGCAAGACACCGGAGGGGACCATCAACCTCAGGGCCTTTCAGGAGGCCGGTTCCATTGTGGTGGAGATTGTGGATGACGGCAAGGGGGTTGACCCGGCCCGGATCAGGGCCAAGGCGTCCGAGAAGGGGGTGGCATCGCCGGAAGCCCTGGCAGCCATGTCCGATGATGATGTCATCCAGCTGATCTTTGCCCCCAACTTTTCCACCGCCGATCAGATCTCCGACCTGTCGGGACGGGGGGTGGGAATGGATGCGGTGCAGACCATGGTAACCACCTTTAACGGCACGGTGCGGGTCAGCAGCCTGCTGGGCAAGGGATCAACCGTGCGGCTAACCCTGCCGCTTTCCATGGCCATCACCCGTCTGCTGACGGTCAAGGAGTGCGGCTGCACCTTTGGCATCCCGGCCAACGACCTGCTGGAAACCCTGGGAGATCTGCCCCATTCAAGTATCACCACCCTGGGAACAGCCCCCGGTCTGCGGGTGCGGGGAGAGCTGCTGCCGCTCTACAGCCTGGGCCGCCAGCTAGCCATCCCGCAAGCCCACCCCTGGTTTCCGGAGCGGTTCTCGGCCGTGGTGGTCAAGGTGCGCGGCGAGACCGTGGCCCTGGCCGTGGATGAGTTCTGCGATATCATAGATGCCGTCATGAAGCCGCTGTCCGGCATGCTGGCCAAAAATTCCTTTTACGGCGGCAGCACCATTTTGGGGGACGGCTCCATCATGCTGCTGCTGAATCTGACACAGGTGATCGACTATGCCGCTGAGACTTGATAGCGAAGCCGCCCCCCCGGTCTTGTATTTTGAGGGTGTGGTGACCATTGAAGAGACTGACCAGCTGCTGGAGGCCTTAAAAGAGCAGCCGGGGCTCTGTGCCGACCTGTCCGGCTGCGAGCACCTGCACACTGCGCCGCTGCAGACCCTGAAAATGCTGAAGGTGCCGATCAGCACGCTGCCGGTCGGCACCTTCTGGAAGTTCTGTCTTGACCCTCAGCCCTAGCTTGCTGAGCGTAGCCAACGCTTGATTTTTGACCCTTGCTGGCTGAGCGTAATCGAAGCCTGACCCTTGACCCTGTAAAGGAGACTGACGCACCATGAAAACGATTTTGCTTGTTGATGATTCCACCACCCTGCTGATGAGTATCAAGGCAATTCTGGAAAAGGCCGGTTACGCGGTCCAGACCGCCACCGGTGGTGATGCCGCCCTGAAACTGCTGGCTACCGTCAAACCGAACCTGATGATTACTGACCTGAACATGCCTGGCATGGATGGCATTACCCTGATCAAGGAGGTCAAGAAACTGCCCACCTGCCGGTTTATGCCGGTGCTGGTAATGACCACCGAATCACAGCAGCAGAAGCGGACCGATGCCCGTGCCGCCGGAGCCACCGGCTGGCTGGTCAAGCCGGTTAAACCGGAGGAGCTGATTGAGGTATTGAAGAAGCTGGTCCCGTAAACCTGAACCAAGGAGATTTTCATGACTGCACAGACCACACCGCCGACAGCTGTTCGCCGGGCACAGAACACGTTCCTGCTGGCCCCCCTCGCCTTTCTGGCCGGTGGAGCGGTTACGGCGGTTGCCGGCCTGCTGGCACTGCCGGGGGAAACGACTGCCGGGCCGCTGGCACTGCTTGGCCTGACCGGGGGACTGTGCTGCTGCGGGGCCTGGCTGGTGGCGGCCCTGCCGGGACGCAGCCTGGCTGCCAACCTGAAACAGACCTGCGAAACAGCCCACGGCTGCTGCACCGATACCCATGTGCAGGTTATCGGCCTGGTGGAAGATCTGCACAGCACCCTGGAGAAGACCGCCAATCTGAACCGCCTGCACCTTGAGAACGTGATCAACCAGACCAATGATGCCGCCGAGCAGATTGTATTGATGCTGCAGAATCTGGACAGTGCTGCCGGGGATCTGATGCAGGGGATGGAGCAGTTCAGCAGCGAGATATCCACCTCGCTTGACGATTCAAACCGGATCCTGACCAACAACGCCCAGATGATCAAACTGATCGAGCAGCATCTGACCACCCGTGAGCTGGCAGCCCGGGGCGAGCGGGAACGTCTGCAGTCGATTGTCGGCACCGTGGACAAGTTGAATGAGCTGGTCTCCCACATCCGTGACATCAGTGACCAGACCAATCTGCTGGCCTTAAACGCGGCCATTGAGGCTGCCCGTGCCGGCGAGGCCGGACGGGGCTTTGCCGTGGTGGCGGACGAGGTGCAGCGGCTGTCGGGCACGGTTGACAGGACTGCCAACCAGATCGGTCAGGGGATGAAGGAGATGGCGCAGCTGATTGACCGCGAGTTTGCCAACAAGCAGGTGTCTGAACAGGAACATGAGGAGCAGAGCCGCTTCAGGCAGGTGCATGATCAACTGCTTTCGCTTGAAGAGAGCGCACGCCGGATCGAGACCACGGTGGGCAACACCATCACGGTGCTTGAGATAAAGGGCCGCCAGATCGGCCAGGTGGTGATTGAGGCCCTGGGCAGCGTCCAGTTCCAGGATATCACCCGCCAGAAGCTGGAGCAGGTGAGCGGTATTATGCTTGATTTTGCCGCTAACCTGGGGGGACTCTGCAGCAAGCTCAGGCAGGGGACCGATTCGATCCAGTCAATCCGCAGCCAGATGTTTGCCGTTGAATCCGTGCTTGAACGCTATGTCATGGATGACCAGCGCTCCATCCATGCGCAGTCGTTGGGCAAGACAGCCACGCAAAAAAGCAGCAGCCTGCCTTCCATTGAGCTCTTCTGAGAAAGAGGGACCGTTACATGAACAGACCGCACACCGCCGCCAATGCCGAGTTATCGCTTTTACTGATCCGGCACGGTTCCACCGGGCTTGAAACACTGCTTACGTTTCTGCTTGAACAGCAGCTGCGACTGACCATAGCCGACTCTGCCGAGCAGGGACTGGCACTGTTTGAGCAGGAGCTGCCGGACTTGACCATGATCTGCGGCAGTGACGGTTTTAATCCCTTTACTGTGGCGCGTGACCTGCACCAGCGCTGGGGCTGTCGTTCCCATGCCGTCATCATCGGCCAGGGCAACAGCCCTGCTGCCTGGAAACAGGCCTTTGAGGCAGGGGCAGCCGCCTATATCCCTGAACCGGATGATCATGAAGAGCTGGCAGCAGCCATCAAGCGGCTGCAGCAGCGTTTCTGCGTGACGCACGATCCTTCGGCAGAGCTCTTGGAAGCAACCCGCACGGTCCGTCTGCTGGACGCCCTGCCCCTGGGGGTGATCCTCTTTAACAGCAGCGAGCAGCTGATCCACTGCAACCGGATTGCCGTCACCATGACCGGCCTGCCGCCCCAGGGAAGCGAGCTGCGGCTTGAAGATCTGTTCCTGCAGCTGTACGGCCTGCAGCGTGATCCGACCCTGCTGCAGGTTCGAACCGCCATGCACAGTGGCGCTCCCTGGCAAGATACGGTCTACTGCGGCCAGAACAGCCATACCCTGCGACTTGAGCTGGTGCTGCTCCAGCCGGGCAATGCGGCACAGGGGTACCGCCTGCTGATCGTGCAGGATATAGGCGCCAACCCCACTTCAGCGGCGTATCAGACCCTGCTCAGCGCCGCAGCCCTTGACCTGCTGCACGCCCGCTACCTGGCCCCCAGAGAACAGGCAAAACTGGCTGCAGCCATTACCGACGGGGCCCTGCCCGGCGATGACCGGTTTGATCTGACCGAGCTGCTGCAGGAGGCGACCCGGCTGGCATTACCCGGCACTGCCAACCCCGAACTGACCCTGCCTGACTACCTGACCGGCAGCTACAGCGGCAACAGCAGTCTGCTGAAGCAGATCCTGGCAGCCCTGTTTACCTGGACCGAAGGGGCCGCCGGCCAGAGCAACCTGCATGCTGCCGTAACACTGCAAGGGCGGGAAGGTGATCGACGCTGTCTGCGCTTCAGCGTCACCATCACCGACCGGCGGCAGAACCGCAGCAGCTACCAGCGCGGGGATGAGGCCATTGCCCGGCAGATCGCCCTGACCGGCATCGGCTCGCTCAAAACCATGCGTGGCATCGGCCTGGCCAGTCTGCTGACCAACCTTCTGGGCAGTTCGCTGGTGATCAAGCAGGTGGCCCGCGAAGGCAAGACCATCCTGTTTGACCTGTGGCTGCGCTACCTTGACCATGACCGGCTGCAGCAGCAGACAACACCCGCACCAACAGCAACACGAGAACCGACGCTCTGGCAAACCGTTACCGACAAGACCGAACAGAGCGGGCCGTTACGGATACTGGCGGCTGAGGACAACCCCCTTGAGCAGGCCAATATCAGTAATCTGCTGGAGCGACTGGGGCATCAGCTGGTGCTGGTGGGTAACGGACGTGAGGCGGTGGAGGAATGTGAGCAGACGACCTTTGACCTGATCCTGATGGATATTCTGATGCCGGTAATGGACGGCTTTGAGGCGGTACGACTGATTCGGGAGCATGAACGGCTGAAAGGGAGCCGCACGCCGATCATCGCCCTGACCTCCTACTCACTGCAGGCTGTACAGGAACGCTGTGCCACGGCCGGCATGAACGGCTACCTGCCCAAACCAGTCAGCCAGGCCAAGATGGAAGAGCTGCTGCACTCCTTTTTCAGCAGGCCGCAGGAAACAGCGCCTGCGCCCCCTCCGGTATTGCAGCAGCCGCCCCGGCAGCAATCCGGCGATCACCTGCCGGTGCTGGATGTGCAGGATGCTTTGCTCAATCTGGGCACCGACCTGTCGTTTTTCCGTGAGATGCTGGCCCTGTTTACCACCCACGGCAAACCGTTGTTGGAAGAGCTGCAGGAAAAACTGCTGACAGATCAGTCGGCCGACACCCTGGAACGCCCGGCCCACAAACTGAAAGGGATGGCCAACAACATCGGCGCGGCCCGGCTGGCAGCCCTCTGTGACCGGATTCAGGACGACCCTGCTGCAGGTACCCTTCCGCAGCGTGCACAGTATCACCAGGAACTGGAACTTACAGGAAGAGAGCTGTTTGACACCCTTGAGAAACTTGACTGGCAGGCCCTGCGGGAACAGTTTAGCGGCGGGTAAGGGGTGGTTCGACTCCGCTCACCAACCGCTGCTCCCGCTCCCTGAGCGGAGCCGAAGGGAGCGGGAGCGGAGAGCGGCGGCGCAGGATATGACTGTTTCACACAACAACACGGTTTAACTGGTCTGCCAGCTCGCTGATCTGTACCGGTTTTGCAACATAGCCGTCAAAACCCAGTGCCAGAAACCGCTCCCGATCTCCCTGCAGGGCATGGGCGGTCAGGGCGATCACCGGGGTGTGTCCCCCCATTTTGGTTTCCTGCTCGCGCAGGGTGGCCAGGGCCTGACAACCATCCATCACCGGCATGGCGATATCCATCAGGATGCAGGAGTAGGCTGAGCCGTTCCAGGCCTCAATCGCCTCCTGACCATTGGTGACCACGGTGGCCTCATGGCCCAGACGCGTCAGCAGGGCAACCAGGGTGGCGGCATTCAGGTCATTATCTTCCGCTATCAGCACCTTCAGGCTCTTGCAGTTCTCCGGCAGTTCTATGACACCACCGACGTGCTCTTCCTCAGCATCACTACCAGCCTCTGCCACGGCAAACGGCAATTCCACACAGAAGCAGCTGCCCTGATGCAGGGTCGATTCAGCCCAGATCCGCCCGCCCATCAGTTCGGTCAGACGTCGGCAGATGGTCAGCCCCAGCCCGCTGCCGCCATAGGCGCGGGTGGTGGAGTTATCGGCCTGCTCAAACGGCAGAAAGATCCGCTCCAGCACCTCAGGGGCCATACCGATACCGGTATCCGAGACCTGCAGCAACAGGGTGCAGCGCAATGAGGTTAACGTAACCGGGGCGAGGGTAATGCTGATGCTGCCGCTCTCCGTAAATTTGACCGCATTGCCCAGCAGGTTCATCAGGATCTGCTTGAATCGCAGGCTATCACCCTGGATTACCTGCGGCACCTGCGGGTGGATGGTGGTGGTCAGCTGCAGTCCTTTGTGTCTGAGCCGGTTTTCCTGATTACCGACCACCTCCAGCACACTGGTGCGGATTGCAAACAGGGATTGCTCAAGCTCAATCTTGCCGGCCTCGATCTTGGAGAGGTCCAGGATATCGTTCAAAAGGGCCAGCAGGTTTTTAGCCGAGAGATCCAGATAGTGCAGAAACTCTTGCTGCTCTGTGTTGGGCTGGGTGTACTGCAGCAGTTGAGCCATGCCGATCACACCGTTTAACGGGGTGCGGAGCTCGTGGCTCATGTTGGCCAGAAATTCACTCTTGGCCCGATTGGCTGATTCTGCGGCATGGCGGGCGTTGACCAGCTCTTCCTGCTGCTGTTTCTCTTCGGTAATATCACGCAGTATCCCCACCGCATGCCAGCTGTTGTGCAGCTGAACCGCCGAGAGTGACAGCGACACCGCTATCTGACGACCGTCCTTGCGCAGGGCGGCCAGCTCCACCGTCTTGCCGACAGCAGTTCCCGTACCGGTCCGGGCAAACTGTTGCAGAGCAGGCTGATAGGCAGAGCGATAGGTTTCTGGCGCCAGCAACTGGTGCAGATTTTGCCCCAGCACCTCATCAGAGCAGTATCCCAGCACCTGCTCGGCTGCCGGGTTCCAGTAGCTGAGCAGGCCGTTTGCATCCATCATCAGGATCGCATCACGGGCTGAATCAGTAATGGCAAGCAGTTGTGCTTTTTTCTCCTGCAGCGCTGTCTCACGTTCGGCCAGCTGGACAGCCATCGTGTCAAAGCTGCGGGCCAGTTCCCCCAGCTCACCTCCTGCTACCAGATCACCAACCCTGGCTGTTGCATCACCCTGTGCCAGACGCTCTGAGGCCTGTTTCAAGGCTCGCACCGGCGCAGCGATTACGCGGGTGCCGATCCGGTTGGCAAGCAGCCAGGCACCGGCCAGCAGCACCAGAAACAGGCTTATGTTTCGGGCTATTTCACGGTTGCTGGCCTGCAGTGCCGCCTGCACCGGTATGCCGACCCTGAGATACATATACGGTTCTGATTCACCGGCAATCCTGATCTTGTGATAGGTGGCAAAACGCTGCTCGCCATACAGGGCCACAGCCCGTTCAGAGGCCGTATCCGGACCTGCCTGCATCCTGCGGAACCGCTCCGGCGGGTATGACGTTCCCACTGCAAGTTTTGGAAAGACACCTCTGGTGAGTATCGTACCTTTATAATCAAGCAGCAGAAAGTTGGTTTCAGGGGGGAGGGCGCTGTTTTTAAGGATCTGACTGAAGGTATCGACCTGCAACGCACAGACCACCACGCCGCTGATGGCACCAGCAGCATCACGGTAGGGATAGGCAAAGTGAAAGACCGGCACCCCCAGCCCTTTGCTGATCACATACTCGCCGGTGGCAAAGCGATTCTGCGTCAGGGCGTTTTTGAAATAGCGCCGGTCACTGATTGAGGCCTTGGGCGGTATTGCCACACCGGCCCAGACCGTGCCGTTGCGGTCGGCGGCCAGGATGTTGACAAACTGACGGTTCAGCTGGCTGATCTGTTTCATCAGCCGGGTGGTCTGGACACTGTCGCGGTTTCGCACCTCCGGCAGTTGGGCCAAGGCCACCAGCAAGTTTTCAGCCCCTGCAGCAATCTGGCGCTGTTCAGCAGCCATCCGCTCGCTGACCAGCCCGGTCAGGTTAAAGGCATCTTCAATGGCATGCTGACGCTGCTTCAGGCCGCTGTAGCCGATCATCACCACAACCGGAAGTGCGATGATCAGCGTGATCACCAGCAGCTGG
>CAZYMK010000051.1:9995-14622 GCA_964648885.1 uncultured Geobacter sp.
TGACGGATTTGACAAATGCCGCTTCTGGTCTATACTGGCTCCACAATTCTGAAAGCCGGATCACAACGAGTTTACACAGGCAATTCACCATGACGGCACCACAAACGGAACTTAAATTTTTTATCGGACGTCAGCCGATCCTGAATGCCAATCAGGAGATCTACGGCTACGAGCTGCTCTTCAGGGCAGCCGGTCACCATGATACCGCCCAGTTTGAAAGCCAGGCCCAGGCCTCGGCCTCAGTCATCGCCAGTGCCCTTTCTGATTTTGGTCTGCAGGATGTGCTGGGTGACAAGTTCGGTTTTTTGAACATCACTGCCGGAGTGCTGCATTCTGAGATGCTTGAGCTGTTGCCGATTACGCAGTCAGTGCTGGAGATCCTTGAAAACATCGAGCTGGACGATAATGTGCGACTGCGCTGCGATGAGCTCAAATCCCAAGGATTCAAGATTGCCCTGGATGACCATGTCTATGAATCACGGCATGCCCCGTTTTACCAGATGGTGGATATCATCAAGATTGACATCATGGCCACCGACCCGGAGGAGCTGCCCCTGATTGCGGCCGACCTGCGCAAGTACCCGGTGCAGCTGCTGGCAGAACGGGTTGAAACGGTTGAGGAGTTTGAACGTTGCCGCGAGTATGGTTTTGAACTGTTCCAGGGCTACTTTTTTGAACGGCCGGTCACCTTGCGCCAGAACCGGATTGATCCTTCCGGCATTGCCATGATGAAGCTTTTGCAGCAGCTGAATGAAGACTGGGACATTGACGAGATTGAGGAGACCTTCCGTGAAAACCCCAGCCTTACCTTTAACCTGCTGAAACTGGTCAACTCGGTGATGGTGGGACTGCGAGAGAAGATCAAGAATATCCGCCACGCCATTATGATCCTGGGGATCAACCACCTGCGGCGCTGGGTGCAGCTGGCCCTGTTTGCCGGCAAGGATGATCGCGGCCTGAATTCACCACTGCTGGAGATGGCTGCGGTGCGGGGACGGCTGATGGAGATCCTGATGATGCAGCGCACCGGCGGGGGCCGCACCAATGATCTGGTGGAAGCCGCCTTTCTGACCGGTATCCTTTCGCTGCTGGACGCCCTGTACGAGACCCCGATGGAACATGTGGTGGAGAGCCTGAACCTCTCTGATGAAATGGCCGATGCCCTGCTGCGCCGTGAAGGGCAGTTGGGCACCCTGCTGCTGTTGAGTGAAAAACTTGAGAAAACCGACTTTGCTGCAGTGGAGGAACTGCTGCAGTCCCTCTCCATCAGTCTTGATCAACTGCTGGCAGCCCAACTGGACGCCTTTAACTGGCGCAACACCATCGTGCAAGGGCAAAGCCGCGCCTGATCCCTTGACAGCCCCGCTGCTTAGCGGTATTTTGCCAGCTTGTTTTGAAACGCCGACTGCCGTTATTACCAACCCAACACTGGCCTCCGGATCTCCGGACCCAGGCCCCGGATCGAACAGCATGCAGATAGTCGCCATTATTCCAGCTCGTTACGGTTCAACCCGTTTCCCCGGCAAGGCCCTTGCCGATCTAGGCGGCAAGCCGATGATCCAGCATGTGTACGAACGTACCCTGCAGGCTTCGCTGGTCTCCCGCGCCATTGTGGCCACTGATGACCAGCGGATCTTCGATGCTATCCGACAGGCCGGTGGTGAGGCGATCATGACGGCCGCCACCCATGAGACCGGCACCGACCGCCTGGCCGAGGTGGCGCAGGGCCTGGAAGCCGATCTGATTGTGAATGTGCAGGGAGATGAGCCGTTGATTGTACCGGCCATGATCGATCAGGCCATTGAACCGTTTCTGCAGGATCCTGCCCTGAAGATGGGCACCCTCAAAAGCCGGGTGCGCTGCCTGCATGATTTTCTTTCCCCTAACGTGGTCAAGGTGATTACTGACAACAATGGCTACGCCCTTTATTTTTCCCGTTCTCCCCTCCCCTTTTTCCGCGACCGCTGGCAAGATCTGAAGGATGACGCCTTTGCCTCGGGCAAGCTGCTCTGCTACAAACATGTGGGACTGTATGTCTATCAGCGTGACTTTTTGCTGGCCTTTGCCGCCATGCCGCAGACCTTTCTGGAGCTGGCTGAAAAGCTGGAACAGCTGCGGGCTCTTGAACAGGGGATCAGAATCAGGGTAGTGGAAACCAATTTCGAATCACTGGGCGTCGATACCCCCGAAGACCTTGTCAAGGCACGGGAACGGATGCTGAAACAAGGATGATACCATGACGGCACGTGCAAAAAACCAGGAGCAATCTTCCATGAAAACCAAGTTCATCTTCATCACCGGCGGGGTGGTCTCATCCATCGGCAAAGGGCTGGCTGCCGCTTCGCTGGGTGCGCTGCTGGAGGCCCGGGGCTTGCGGGTAACCATGCAGAAGCTGGACCCGTATATCAACGTTGACCCCGGCACCATGTCACCCTTTCAGCATGGCGAGGTGTTTGTGACCGACGATGGCGCCGAGACTGATCTGGACCTGGGCCATTACGAGCGCTACACCTCGGCCAAGCTCTCCAAAAAGAGTAACTTCACTACGGGTCAGGTCTATTTTTCGGTGATTGACAAGGAGCGGCGCGGTGATTATCTGGGCGGTACCGTGCAGGTAATCCCCCATATTACCGACGAGATCAAGAGCAAGATCATTGATAACGCCAAAGGGGCCGATGTGGCCATTGTTGAGGTGGGCGGCACAGTGGGCGATATTGAATCACTGCCGTTTCTGGAGGCGATCCGCCAGTTCCGCTTTGACCGGGGCACCGGCAATACCCTCTACATGCATGTGACCCTGGTTCCCTACATCCGTACAGCCGGCGAGATGAAGACCAAGCCGACCCAGCACTCGGTGATGGAACTGCGCAAGATCGGCATCCAGCCCGACATCCTGCTCTGCCGTTGCGACCGCGAACTGCCCCTGGACATGCGTAAAAAGATCTCGCTCTTCTGTAATGTTGAGGAAGGCTGCGTAATCCCTTCAGTGGATTCTGAGCATATCTATGCCGTACCGCTGGCCCTGAACAAGGAACGGCTGGATGAACAGGTGGTGGAGAAGCTCAACATCTGGACCAAGCAACCTGATCTGACCCCCTGGCAGGATGTGGTGGAGACCCTGCGTCATCCCAGCCACGGTGAGGTGCGGATCGCCATTGTGGGCAAGTATGTCAACCTGACCGAATCCTACAAATCCCTGGCTGAAGCACTGACCCACGGCGGTATTGCCAATGACTGCCGGGTGTACCTGAAATATGTGGATGCGGAAAAAATTGAGGAATCCGGCGTTGAAGGCTGGCTGGACGATGTGGACGGCATCCTGGTACCGGGCGGGTTTGGCGAGCGCGGTACCGAAGGCAAGGTGCAGGCCATTGAATACGCCCGCACCAGGCAGGTACCGTTTTTTGGCATCTGCCTGGGGATGCAGATGGCAGCCCTTGAGTTTGCCCGTAATGTCTGCGGCCTACAGGACGCCTGTTCAACCGAGTTTAACCAGGAGGGGGCTGATCCGGTCATTCATCTGATGGAAGAGCAGAAGAGTGTCAATAAAAAGGGAGGTACCATGCGGCTGGGTGCCTGCCCCTGTACCGTCAGCAAGGGGACCAGGGCCTTTGATGCCTACGGTGAGACAGAGATATCCGAGCGTCACCGCCACCGGTATGAATTCAACAATGCCTACCGCGATCAGGTGACCGGCAAGGGCCTGCTGCTGTCCGGCATCAACCAGCAGAAAAATCTGGTTGAAATCATAGAACTACCTGACCACCCCTGGTTTCTGGCCTGCCAGTTTCACCCGGAGTTCAAATCCAAGCCGCTCATCCCTCACCCGTTATTCAAGGCCTTTGTGGGGGCTGCCCTCTCCCACAAAAACAACCCGAAATAGCTTCAAAAGGAGCGCTGTCACGGCGCTCCTTTTTTTGTGGCTCTTGGTCCAACCGGGTTGACAATCTCAAACAGCACGAATAAGGTACATTTGTCATGTATCACATCTGCGACAAGGGCACGCCATGGAGCCACTTTCACGTCGTCAACGCGATGTTCTGAGCATCCTTGAAGAGTACCTTCAGCAACACGGCGATCCCCCCTCAATACGCGAAATAGCCAATCGTCTCGGTCTGACCGGTACCGTATCTGTGGTGCAGCATCTAAACGCCCTGGAACGTAAAGGGTATATCCGCCGCAGTAAGGCCAATTCCCGTGGAATCACCCTGACACCGGACTCTGTTGGCTGGGAACAGGAACAACTGCCGGGGGTTGATTGGGAAAACAGCTATTTTCAGATGCCGGTTATTGCCACCACCTACCCTGACCTGCAGGAACCGGATGAAGACGAGGCCATTGAACTGCTTTCACTGGATCGTTTTGCCAAGACCAGTGGCACCAGGTTCGCCTATGTTGTGCAGGAAGATGCCATGCGGGGAGCCGGCATCCTTGACGGCGACCTGACCCTTATCCAGCCGTACCGTGGAGAGCTGGGCAACAACCAGATTATACTGGTCTGGCTCAATGGCGAGACCCTGGTCAGGCGCTGCCTGAACGAACAGGGCTTTCTGCGCCTGCAGCCCGAACATCCGGCCTTTGATTCGATCTTTGTACGCCACAATGCCCCTGGCTTTCATATCATCGG
>CAZYMK010000052.1:0-14460 GCA_964648885.1 uncultured Geobacter sp.
TCTCTGCCAAACTCCTCAATCAGCAGGTTCTTGCCTTCATTCAGAAACGGGGAAAACGGTTTGAACATAAAATCAAACAGCTCTGCTCGGGCTAATGCCTTGTTCTCTGCCAGCAGCTCAAGGTATTTGGGCAGTCCGCCGGTAATAGCATAGACGTCAAACAGGGTCTGCATATCAGGATGGTCATAATCGCTGGTTACTTCATGAATGGCGCGGATACTGAACGGCTTGAGAAACATGATCCGGTCAGCCCTGCCGAACAGCGGCTCTTTCTGATCCTGAAAGATGCGATACATCAAGGAGTGGACTGAACCGATAAAGATCACGTTCAGCTTGCAGGTGGCCTTGTTACGATCCCAGATTCCCTGCAGTTCTGAATAGACTGCCGGATTGATACTGAAGAACTCCTGAAACTCATCAATGATCAGGGTCATCCGTTCAGTACGGGATAGTTCAATCAAGAGCAGGAAGATATCCCTGAAGTGACGGATCTCGCCAACAATAGGAGGGTTGAAGAGCCGTCTGATCTCTTCAAGATGTTCCTGACAGAGCAGGGCCTCTGCTTTTTTGGAAACAAACAGGTAGATATGCTTGTGCTTTTTTGCTGACTCCAGAGCCAGTACGGTCTTACCAACCCGGCGACGACCGGTAAGCACGGTCATCCGCCCGTTATTGCCAGATTGTTCATAAAGGGTGGCAAGCTCTGCCAGTTCATCTGTCCGGTTGTAAAACTTCATGGTGCACCCGTAGCAAAATAGAGTAATGGCTGTTACGGTAACCGAGTGAAGGGTTGATTGCAAGGGATAGTGGTAAGGTTCAGCTCTTTTCTTTCAATTCGGCAGCCCCTGACCAGACCGGGTCCCAGGAAAACTGGTGCCGCAGATGTTCTTCAGGGATTTGGCGATAGAACTCTTCTTCTGTGAATGAAAAGCGGTAGGAGTTGACGTACTCCATGATGATCCGGGCCGCCTCGTTCAGTTGCCTGATGCGGGCAGGATCAGCATGCTGGTGCAGGTCGGGGTGGGCCTTGCGGACCAGGTTGCGTTGGCGCTGCTTGATCCGCTTGATGGTCAGCAGGTCGTTTTCGTGGAAGCCGAACAGATACAACGCCTCTTTCAGTTCTGCATACGTCATCACGTTTCCTCGGATTATGGTCCGGCTTGTTGGGTGCAGGCGACAACCAGTTCGTCGGCCTCAGGGAAACGACGCTGCTCCAGCCGTGAAAACACCGGCACGTCATCCACAAGCACGGCAAACTCACTCTTCTGCAATCCCACTTCAATGGTTACGTTCTCGGTATGCAGCTTTTCCTTCAGTTCAGCAGCGAGACTCGCTGCTCGGGGCTGGTGCCCTCAGGATGCGCAGTATTGGATGGTGATTTTCATACGGTTCAGTTCCTTTCAGTGTGATGGTTTTTCACCTATTGGTTGTGCGTAGCCAGCACTGAGGGCTGGGGGCCTTTGCTTTCAGGCTGCTCGTTACGCAACAGAGCCAGAACCCCTGCAACCAGCTCCGGGCGGCAGACATAGGAACGGTATGGTAGCAGAGCGGGGCTACGATTTGCGAGTAGAGGAAGGGCTGAAAACGTTACGCCCCCGGTTGAAGCGGGTGCTCCTTCAGATAGGTCTTCAACGCCTCGTTCATCCTGGTCTGCCAGCCCTTGCCCGTGGCCTTGAATGCCTCGAATACTGCGATATCAAACCTGACGGTTTTTTGTACTTTGGTGCCGCTGCCCAGCACTCGGCCACGGCGAACGATTTTTGCATTATCCCAAAAGGCTGTCACCGCAGCAGCATCATTAGGGTCATAAGGATCTACCGCTGGATCATAAGGAATGGGGGCGTCTGATGCATAGTCTCGCTTGACACGCTCCCAGTCAGTTTTTGATTCGCCACGGGAGCGCATGGCTTCGAGTTCTTCACTGGTATAGCTAACGATTCTTTCCATACAATTCCCTTTCCTTTCGGCTGGCATGCCGGAGTGAAATGATACGCACTGCTTTAGCTCGTACCGTATAGACACAGGTTAGTACCAGCAGATTTCCATCAACATTTGCAATATCCATCCACCTTTGTTCTGTTTTTGTTACACAGGATAGAGTCAGTTTGTCCGCAGACTCAAAAACCAGGCCGGCATCATCAAAGTCAAGGCCATGCTTTTCAAGATTCGCCTGCCGCTTGTTTTCATCCCATTCGTAACGCATGTTTTTTTGTAACTATAAAATAAGAAAAAGTCAACAAGATCAAGTATAAAAAAGCAGCATTCCATGCTGTGACCAGACTACCGGTCGACCTGGTCATCCATTTAATACGTCAATCGCCCGTGGGATGCTGCTCCCACGGGCGATTGTTCTGTCATGTGTATGTGTTTTTGCTTGCAGCTATTTGGCTTCCTGCATGGTGCTGGCCAGCACGGTGTAGACTGCCAGCCAGGCCTGCTCGGTTTCAGGGGTGAAATCAGTGCCGAGTCCGGTGCGCAGGGTTTCGATCAAGGCGCTGCCCACGGTTGCATAGTGGGCATCCAGTACGCCGTAGCCGACATGGCGGCGGCCCAGTTCCTGGACCGTGGGAACCAGGGCGTCCAGATTGTTAAGACCATGCACGGCAGCGCCGATCATGGCCAGCAGCTTGGCCCCCTGCTCCTGCATGTTGCCGCTCTTGAACAGTTGCTTCAGCGTCGGATCCATCCTGAACAGGTTCTCGTAAAACAGGTTGCCGGCGACTTCGCGGATCACCGCCACTTTCTCCCAGGACTTCTGTACCAGTTCAATCTGTTGCTCGGTCATTATCATCTCCTTTGGCGCTGCAGGTTGGTTGCAGCGGTACCATACCAGAGCCGGTACCGGTGTCTTTGACCTTGATCAAATTGCGGTGGTTTCTGTTTTGTTGTATGAAGCTGCTGTGGCAGGTTATCAGATGCCGGAAATCAAGGCAGCTGGCTTGCAGAAAGACCAACTGCTGCTATAGTTGCGGTACACAACAAGACAATCTGGAAAGAAGAGCCTGCTATGAATACGACCGGACCGGATCAGCAGTACCTGAAGAGCCTCACCGTACTGTATGTAGAGGATGATGATGATACCCGCAGCCAGTTTACCCGTTTTCTGGAGCGGCTGGTTGGCAGACTGGTTGTGGCGGCAAACGGGGCCGAAGGTCTGACCGCGTTTATGGAGCATCGCCCGCAACTGGTGATTACCGATATCCTGATGCCGGTTATGGACGGCCTGACCATGGCCCGTGAGATCAGGGAGCTTGACCGTACGGCGCAGATTATCGTGCTGACCGCCTTTGAGCAGCTTGATTACCTCAAGAACTCGATCAATATCGGCGTCAACAAGTATGTTACCAAGCCGGTCAACGGCTTTCAGCTGCATGCGGTGATGCTTGAATGCGCGGCAGAACTGCGGGCTCACGAGAATCTTGCCGCTGCTGCCCGTACGGATCAGCTGACCGGGCTGGCCAACCGGCGCGAGCTGGAGATCCGCTTTGAGGCGGAAAAAGGCAGGGCCGTTCGCCATGCCGTCCCTTTTTCAGTGATTATTGCCGATATCGACCATTTCAAACAGATTAACGATACCTATTCCCACCTGGCCGGTGACCAGGTGTTGAAACAGGTGGCTGAAACCTTTAACCGCTGCATCCGGACTGAGGATTGCTGTGGTCGCTGGGGTGGCGAAGAGTTTGTGGTGTTGCTGGCGGAAACCGACCGGGAAGCTGCCGCCCTGGTGGCGGAAAAGCTGCGTCTGGCGGTCAGCAACCAGACAACCGATTGGCAGGGAGAGCAGCTGCGGGTGACGATCAGCCTGGGGGTGACCAGCTACCGGCCCGGCATGGATAGCGAAGAGTGCATCAGTCAGGCCGATGAGGCGATGTACCGGGCCAAGGCTGCCGGACGCAACCGTGTTGTGGTGGCGGAGGCCTGAGTGATGGCTGAGAAGTGTGCGTTTGTGCAAAACTGCATCTTGCGGATGACCCGGCGCGAACTGGTTGCTGGTCTCCTGTTGGGGACAGCCGGATTTGCAGCCAATTACTTCAATCTGTCGCTTTTTTTTAATGTTGATTTTCTGTTTGGCTCGGTCTTCAGCATGTTTGCCCTGCTGCGCTATGGACCGGCAAGCGGGCTGCTGGCAGCGCTGATTGCTGCTTCCTGTACCTGGCTGCAGTGGCATCACCCCTGGGCGATCGTTATCTTCAGTGCCGAAGCGCTGGTTGCCGGGGTGCTGCTCTATCGCCACCGGATAGAGCTGATTACTGCGGTGGTGCTGTTCTGGTTCAGTGTGGGGCTGTTGTTGGTCTGGCTGTTTTATCACCAGGTCATGGGCTTCTCCGGCGGGGCCACCCTGCTGATCAGCCTGAAGCAGGGGGTGAACGGCATTATCAACACCTTGCTGGCCGAGGTTTTGTTTCTGCTCAGCCTGCGCCTGAAGCCCACCCCCGGCACGCTGCCTTCGTTGCGGCGCTGGCTGCAGATTATCCTGCAGGGGCTGGTGCTGGTGCCGGCCTTTGTGCTGGCCTTTGCCGATATCAACTGGCTCTTCAAGCAGCAGATGAGCCGTCTGCAGCAGGATACGGCCCGGATGGCGGCAGTGGGCAAAGTGATGCTGGATCATCTGCTGACCGCCGAGCATCGACCGGATGTCTCCGGCCACGCGGATCAGGGTAAGACAACGTCTGATCCGGCCATTCAGAAACTGATGCGGGGGATCATCAATCAGCGGGCGGTCAGCCTGAGCCTGCTGGACCCTCAGAGGCGGGTGCTGGCAACCACCAGCGCCGAACGGATGCCGGGACAGGTTTTTGCCTTTCCGGCCGATGGCAGGATGGTGCCGGTTGGAGGGGCGGTCAGTCACTGGATTCCGGACCCTAAACCGGGTATCGGGGCGATGAAACGCTGGCTGCGCTCCTTCTACACCACCGAGGTGGAGCTGGCACCGGAGAGCGGTCTGCGGCTGGTGGTGGAGGCATCACTGGCACCTTCGCTGCAGCTGATCAACAGCCGTACCTCAATCCTGCTGGGAGTGCTGGCGCTGCTGACGCTCCTGATTATTGCACTGTCACTCTATTTCAGCCGACGGCTGCTGGCCCCGATTACGGAGTTAAGCCGCGCAACCAGCCAGCTGCCGCTCAAGATTGCCCAGGGTCAGCAGATCGGCTGGCGTCCGGCCGAGGTGAGTGAAGAACAGGGCCTGCAGGACAATTTCAGCCAGATGGAGCAGGCGCTGCAGCAGAGTTTCAGAGAGTTGAACGCCATCAATGAAGAGCTTGAGCAACGGGTGGCGCAGCGCACTGCTGAACTGCAGGATCGTGAACGGCAGCTGAGCTATGTGCTGAAAGCCACCGGCGAGGGGATCTGGGACTGGTACATAGACTCGGGTGCGGTGCAGCACAACCGGCGCTGGTGTGAGATCCTGCAGCTAGATGATGCACTGCTGGAACACCCGCTTGAGCTCTTTGCCGGGTATCTCCATCCTGAAGACCGTGCCTGGGTGCTGGCTGCCGTGCAGGCCGCCCTTGATGGAGACGGCCACTATCGCAGCATCCATCGGATGCTGACCGGCAGTGGTGAGGTGGTCTGGGTTGAGGATCGGGGCGAGGTGGTTGAGCGGGACGCCGGGGGCCGGGCGCTGCGGATGGCCGGCAGTATCAATAACATTACTGCCCGCAAACATGCCGAGGCCCAGCTGGAGCTGAAGCAGCAGCAGCTTGAAGAGCTGAACCGCTCCCTGCAGCAGCAGGTGGAGCAAGCTGTGGCCGAACTGCGTACCAAGGATCAGGTGCTGATCAGCCAGGGGCGCCAGGCAGCCATGGGAGAGATGATCGGCAACATTGCCCACCAGTGGCGCCAGCCGCTGAATGCCCTTTCGATCCTGATCTCCAATATACAGCTGGCCCGGATGAACGATGAGCTGAGCGACCAGTATATGGCCGAAGCCGCAGCCAACGCCGATCGGCTGATCCAGAAGATGTCCTCTACCATCAATGATTTTCGCAATTTCTTTCACCCCGACAAGGCCAAGGTGCCGTTTTCTGCCCGGCATCAGATCAATGCGGCGGTTCAGCTGGTGGAAGCGGCCTTCAAGAATATCGGGGTCTCCATGCAGGTTGAAGAGGGGCCGGACTGTCAATTGATCGGATTTCCCAACGAATTTTCACAGGTGTTGCTGAACCTGCTGGGCAATGCCCGCGATGCCATCGTTGAAACCGGTAACCGGCAGGGTCTGATCAGTATCAGCCTGGCTGAGCAGGCCGGTATGGGGGTCGTCACCGTGCAGGACAACGGCGGCGGGGTTCCTGACGAGATCAGCGACAAGATCTTTGAACCGTATTTCTCCACCAAAAAGATGGGGACCGGGATCGGCCTGTACATGTCCAAAATGATCATCGAGCGAAATATGCAGGGGCGGATTACGGTCAGACCGGTGGAGGGGGGCAGCGCCTTCGACATCTCGGCCCCGCTTGCCGGTGAAGCTCTGCAGCCTGCACAGGTGCTGCAAAGGGAGGCGCAGCCATGAGTGCAAGCAGTCCGGAACAGACCTTTCTCAAGACCCTTACCGTGCTGTACGTGGAAGACGAGGAGTTTACCCGTGCCCTGTTTACGGAGTTTCTGCAGCGGCTGGTGGGCCGGTTGGTGACTGCCGAGAACGGTGAGCAGGGGCTGGCCGCCTTTCAGCTGCACCGTCCCCAAATCGTGCTGACCGACATTCTGATGCCGGTTATGGACGGGCTGGCCATGGCGGAAGAGGTCCGCAAACTCGACACAAGCGTGCCGATCATCGTCATGACCGCCTTTGATGAATCCAGCTACCTGATGAAGTCGATCAACATCGGTATTGAGCGGTATGTTACCAAGCCGGTCAACGGCCTTGAGCTGCAGGAGGTGCTGGTGAGGTGCGCCCGCCGCCTGCTGGCGGATCAGGCCCTGGCCCAGCAGCAGCAGCGGGAAAAAGAGGCGCTGATCCTGGCCCGTGAACTGGCGGAACAGAAGCAGCTGGCTGCCGACGCTGCCAGCCGGGCTAAAAGCGATTTTCTGGCCACCATGAGTCACGAGATCCGCACCCCGATGAACGGCGTGATCGGTATGGCCGGGGTGCTGCTTGACAGTGGGCTGACTCCGGAACAGCGTAAATATGCCGAGATGATCCGTACCAGCGGCGAGGCACTGCTGGCGATCATCAATGATATCCTTGATTTTTCAAAGATCGAAGCGGGCAAGCTGGAGCTTGAGCAGGTCACTTTCCGGCTGGATGAGCTGCTGGAAACGACCTTTGAGATGATGCGGCTGCAGGCAGAGCAGAAAGGGCTGCAGCTGCGGCTGCAGAAAGTGCCGGGCCTGCCGGAGCTGTTGCTGGGTGATCCGGGTCGGCTGCGTCAGGTGCTGGTAAACCTGCTGGGGAACGGGATCAAGTTTACGGAGCAGGGGCAGGTTTCCTGCAGCGTGAACCTGGCGGAACAGCAGGAAGGGCGCTGCACCCTGGCCTTTGAGGTATGCGATACCGGTATCGGCATCCCGTGTCAGGCACAGGAGCTGCTGTTCAAGCCGTTTAGCCAGGCCGACAGCAGCACCACCCGCCGGTTTGGCGGCACCGGTCTGGGGCTGGCCATCTGTCGCCGCCTGGTGGAACTGATGGGGGGAACCATCACGGTAACCAGCCATGAGGGGGAGGGTTCCTGTTTCCGCTTTACCGTGCAGCTGGCCCAGGGGAACCCTGCGCAGTCGCCGCCGCCGATGGAAGAGGCGGTATTGACGGTTGGCGGGCGCTTCAGAATTCTGGTGGCAGAGGACAATCAGGTTAATCAGCAGGTGGCCCTGCATCTGCTCAGTAAGCTGGGCTGCAGTGCCGATGCGGTCGGCAATGGCCTGGAGGCGCTGGAGGCGCTGCGTCGTATCCGGTACGATCTGGTGCTGATGGACCTGCAGATGCCTGAAATGGACGGTTTTGAGGCTACCCGGCAGATCAGGCTGCCGGAGAGTGGTGTGCTGTATCCGGAGGTGCCGGTGGTGGCCATGACTGCCAGTATCCTGCCCCAGTTCCGTGATGCCTCCCGTGCCGTTGGTATGCAGGACTTTCTCTCAAAGCCGGTCAAGCCCGGCGAGCTGGCGGCGGTGCTTGCCCGCTTGCTGCCGAACGAGGCGACGACGGCACCGGCGCAGTTGTCTGAAGAGCAGCAGCAGGACGAGCAGCTGCCGGTCTTTGATCGTCGCGGGGTGCTGGAACGGATGGGGGATGACCTGGCGTTTTTACAGCAACTGCTGAAGCTCTTTTTCAGCTCGATCCCGGGGCTGATGGACGAGTTGGAGCAGGGGCTGCAGCAGCCTGACAACCGGGAACAGGTGCATCGTCTTGCCCACTCGATCAAGGGGGCGGCTGCCAACGTGGGGGCAGAGCGTTTGAACCGGCTGGCTTTGCAGCTGGAACAGGCCGGTGATGCAGGAGATTTTGAGACGGTGCAGGCCCAGCTGCCGCAGCTGCGGGCCGAGTACGCACAGTTCAGGGCGGCTGTGGTCGATCTGACGGATAAGGAGTGACGCTATGCAGGAATGGAAAGCCATTGGCAAGCTGCTGATTGAAGGCGGGATACTGACCCCCAAGACCGTGGCGCGGGTGCTGGCGGTTTCACGCAAGCACAACAAGCGTTTCGGCTGGACCCTGGAAAAGCTGGGGCTGGTGACCGGGCCTGAGCTGGCCGAGGTGTTGGCCCGGCAGTACGGGTTAAAGCTATTGAAAGGGATCACCCGGTTCAATTTTCCGCCGGAGCTGTTTGAGCTGATCCCGGTTGACGTGGCAATGCAGCATCAGATCTTTCCGCTCAAGCGGGAAGGGAACAGTTTGCTGATAGCGGTTGCCGACCCGACCGAACAGCATATTGTGGAAAATCTGGCAGCCAATACCGGGCTGGAGATCAAACGCTGTATAGCCACCCGCAGTGATATCCATGCGGCGATTTGCAAGTACTACCTGAACCGCCCCATGGAGACGCCGCGCTATGAAACCGTGCTGGTGGTGGATGATGAGGCCACTGCCCTGGCGCTGACCTGCGAGTTTATCCAGCGGGCAGGCTACCAGGTGCTGACCGCCCAGAACGGGCTTGAGGCCTACAAGACCATGATTGCCCAGCGGCCCCAGGTGGTGGTGACCGACAAGGTCATGCCGCTGTGGGACGGCTTTGCCCTGCTGAAATCTTTGCAGGCCCTGCCTGAGTTTCAGACCACACCGGTGCTGCTGATGAGTGACAAACTGACCCCGGAGCAGGAGATGCGGTTGTTTGAAATGGGCTTTTTCGACTACATCCCCAAGCCGATCAATCGGGTCACGCTGGTTTCACGGGTAAAACGGGCCTTCCGTTTCAACAGCCAGCAGTATGTGTATTATTGAGCCGATGCCGGGGAGGGCTGTGATGTGTACTGAGCCGCGCCGTTTGCTGGTGATTGATGACGACCAGGCGATGCGGAGCACCCTGGTGCGTCTGCTTGAGGCCCTGGGATACGAGGTGATCAGTGCCGAGAATGGCGTTGCCGGGTTGAAGGCCATTGATCAGCAATTGTTTGACCTGGTGCTGACTGATCTGGAGATGCCCGGCATCAGCGGTAAGGCGCTGACCTGCCGTCTGAAGGAGCGCTTCCCTGATCTGCCGGTGGTCGCGATCTCCGGCAAGAACTCGCTGCACGAGGCGATTGAGCTGTTGCGGCTGGGGGCCTGGGACTACCTGGAGAAGACGCCGGAGGGGCTGCGACAGCTTGAGCCGGTGTTGGCACGGGTCTTTGAGCGGGCCCGGCTTCTGTCTGAAAACCGGCTGTATAAACAGCGTCTTGAAGAACAGATCGAGAAGCGGACCGAGCAGCTGGAACAGGAAAAGGAGCGCTACCGGCTGCTGTTTGAGTCTGCCCATGATGCGATTGTCCTGTTGAAGGGCGACCAAATCGTGAGCTGTAATCAACGGGCACTGCAGCTGTTTGCGGTGGAGTCAGATGCGTTGCTGGGGCAGAGTCTGTTGTCGTTTTCGCCGCTTTTGCAGCCTGATGACCTGTACTCGGATGATATGTACACCTTGTACTGCCAGCGGGTGTGCGGCGGATCGCCACAAAACTTTGAGTGGCGCTTTAAACGTCATGGGGGCGGCTGGTTTGATGCCGAGATCAGCCTGAACGGGCTGCTGCTGAACGGAGAGACCCACTTTCAGGCCCTGATCCGGGATGTGTCGGAACGGCGTCAGTACCTGGAAGAGCTGTTCCGCCAGGCCCACTTTGATGAGTTGACCAGTGTCCCCAATCGGCACCGCCTGAACCAGACCCTGGCAACTGTGCTTGAAAATCTTGCCATTACCGGCGGCACCTGTCACCTGCTGCTGATCAATATCAACAAGCTGCAGCATATCAACGACACCCTGGGCCATGCCCGGGGGGATGAGCTGTTACAGCAGTTGGCCGGACGGTTACAGCCGCTCTGTACGTTCAAGGATGCGCTGTCCCGTTTTGTGGGGAATGAGTTTATGCTGCTGGCCACGGCCCTGCCTTCCGATGAGGCGGCGGTACAGCTGGCCAGGCAGCTCTTCAGGCTGCTGGAGGAGCCATTTGTAATATGCGGCATGGATATCTTTGTATCTGCCAGCATCGGCATCTGCAGTTACCCGCAGGACGGCGCCACGGTTGAGGCCCTGCTGAAGAACGTGGAGGCCGCCCTGCATCAGGCCAAGCAACAGAAACGTTCACGCATTCAGCTCTACAACAGTGAGCTGTCGCGCCATTCGGAAGAACGGCTGGCCCTGGAAAATAGCCTGCACCGTGCCCTGGAGCGTCAGGAGTTTGAGTTGTTCTATCAGCCCCAGGTGGCGATGCCAGATGAGCGGATCGTCGGTATGGAGGTGCTGCTGCGCTGGCAGCACCCGGTTGAGGGGATGGTCTCGCCGGTGCGCTTTATCCCGATGCTTGAGGAGTCCGGCCTGATCATCCCGGTTGGGCGTTGGGTGATACGTCAGGCCTGCAGCCAACTGCGGGCCTGGGCCGATCAGGGGCTGCCGTCCCTGGAGTGTTCCCTCAATATCTCGGCGCTGCAGTTTCACCGCGGCTACCTGGTGGAAACGGTCCGTACTGCGTTACAGGAGTTTCGGATCGATCCTCGACTGCTGTGCCTGGAGGTGACCGAGAGCCTGATCATGGATGATGTAGAGCAGACCATCGCCATTATGGAGCAGCTGGTGGAGCTGGGGGTCTCGCTTTCCATTGATGATTTCGGCACCGGTTACTCATCGCTCAGCTACCTGCGCCGCATGCCGATCCATGAGCTGAAGATCGACCGTTCCTTTATCACCGGCATCCCCGGTGAACCCGGTGCCAATGCACTTGTCGACACCATTCTGGGGATTGCTGCCTGTCTGAATCTGCGGGTGGTGGCCGAAGGGGTGGAAGAGCGCGCCCAGCGGGACTACCTTGCCGAGAAAAGCTGCAACCGGATTCAGGGTTTCTACTACAGCAGGCCGGTTCCGGCCGAGGAGTTTGCCGGTTTGCTGACACAGACCCGGTGGCCTGCCGCCGCTGATCAGAGATGAAAATCGCCGGCCGCCTCCGGCTGGTAGAGCACCTTCTTGATCTTCAGCTTTCTGGTGCCGCCCGGTACACTCCAGCTGATCCGGTCGCCGGCGCGGTAGCCGAACATGGCCGTACCCACCGGTGCCAGGATCGATATCCTGCCTGCTGCCAGGTTGGCCTCAGATGGAAACACCAGGGTGTAGGCAAACTCTTCCCCCGAATCCAGATCCTTCAGGCAGACCTTTGAGTTCATGGTTACCACATCAGGCGGTATCCCGGCCGGGTCCACCACCTCGGCCTTCAACAGCTCCTCTTCAAGTTGTTCGATGTTGCTGCTGTCACGGGTTGATCGGGCTGTTGCCGTCTCAATCAGCTCTTCAAGGCGCTGCAGGTCAAAGTTGGTGATGTAGATCTGTCGTGGTGCGTTGCTCTTTTTCATGGGTGACTCCTTGTGATTGAGTTGTTGCAGCCTCAGTGGCTGTTATGATTATTCATTCCAGAGATTCAGCATGACCACCACCGGCAGGATGGCCCGAGCCCCCTCCACTACGCAATGGCAGGGAGCCGCCGCCGGGGTGACTGTAATCCCGGTGCGGGCCTCAAGGTACGCGGACAGCCCCGGAATCAGCGCTCCGCCGCCAGTAAGGCAGATGCCGTTTTCAATGACCTCGCAGCCGATTTCGGGCGTCAGTTTGTGCAGAAACCGTTCCAGCAGGTCGCCTACCTGCTGCCGTGCCGTTTGCGCTACGTCCTGCAACCGGTTGCAGTCGATCCTGAGTGCCGCCGTGGCCTGTATCCGGCTCATCCGGATCAGGGCGCAGTCGGTCACCCCTGCGCCGATATCGACCAGCAGCTGGGCGTAGGGGGAGGATACGTCAAGGCCGGCCCCTACGGCTGCAGCAAGCGGTTCCGGTATCAGGTAGACCGATGCAGCCCCGGCCTCCAGTACTGCCCGGGAAAGACGCAGCCGTTCCTCCCGGTTGGCATCACTGGGAGCGCAGGCCAGCACGCGAGGTTTGACAATGCCGAAAAGTCGGCGCTTGGCCAGCTGCGGTCTCAGCAGCTGCGTCACGGTTTCCTGATCAACCACCACACCACCGCGTAAGCCCGCTCTGGCGTCCAGATGTGAGGGCAGCTCCTGCACCGGTCCGTGGCCGGCCGCAATCCGTATGGCAGCGGTGCCCAGGTCCAGTACTAGCTGGTGTCGCCAGAGTTGAAGCGGTCGTCGAGTATCCATTGCGTTGTCCAATACAAAAAGCCCCCACAGGCTGGTGCCGGTGGGGGCTGTAGATCTACTGGTGTTATAGATAAACCTAGACAGTCCCCTCCGTTGGGTACAGCGCCTGCAGCAGGCTGCGCTGCGGCATTACCTGCAGTTGCAGGGTACGGATGATGGCGGGGGACTGGGTGTGCATTGTCGTGATCCTTGCTGGCATAGTGACCTGTATCTAGCACAGGCCGGCCGCAGAGTCAAATCGGGCGGTTGCCGGGAATGCAGTATTTTCTGCCGTACTAACGCTGTTTTGACAATTTCAGATGACTTTTTTGCGCTGATCTGAGAATAAAACAGGCACAACCTGCAACTTGCACACAGAAGGGATAGATTGCCATGAGCGCACCAGAACACCACCGCCTGATTATTTTGGGATCCGGTCCTGCCGGTTATACCGCTGCTGTCTATGCTGCCCGCGCCAACCTTGAGCCGGTTCTGATCGCCGGTCTGCAGCCCGGAGGCCAGCTGACCACCACCACGGAAGTCGATAACTGGCCCGGCGACCATGCCGGGGTTGAAGGGCCTGAGCTGATGGAGCGGATGCGGCAGCACGCCGAGCGATTCAACACCCGGATCATCTACGACCAGATTGTCTCAACCGATCTTACCAAACGCCCGTTTGTGTTGAACGGCGACAGCACCAGCTACACCTGTGATGCCCTGATTATTGCAACCGGCGCCTCGGCCCGTTACCTGGGACTGCCGTCGGAAGAGGCGTTCAAGGGCAAGGGGGTTTCGGCCTGCGCCACCTGTGACGGTTTTTTCTATCGCAACAAGCCGGTGGCCGTGATCGGCGGCGGCAATACCGCTGTGGAAGAGGCGCTCTATCTGGCCAATATCGCCTCCCATGTCACGGTAGTGCATCGTCGTGATCAATTCCGTTCCGAAAAAATACTGGCTGACAAGTTGAAAGCCAAGGCAGCTGAAGGCAAGGCCACCATCGAGTGGTTCCATGTGCTGGACGAGGTGCTGGGGGATGCCAGCGGGGTGACCGGTATGCGGATCAAGGATGTGCGGGACGGATCAACCAAAGAGATCAGCCTTGACGGCGTCTTTATCGCCATCGGTCACTCCCCCAACACCGAGATCTTTGCCGGTCAACTGGAGATGCAGGACGGCTACCTCAAGACCAGGGGCGGCTCTGAGGGATTTGCCACCCAGACCAGCATTCCCGGCATCTTTGCTGCCGGTGATGTGCAGGACCATGTCTACCGCCAGGCCATTACCTCGGCCGGCACCGGCTGCATGGCTGCCCTGGATGCTGAAAAGTACCTGGACGGGCTGCAGGCATAACAGCCGCATCCTGCGCTTGAACCGTTGATACAACGGGCTGCTACCTTCTGGTACAGCCCGTTTTTCAGTTTGTGGGCCAGAATTTTTTTGGTGATTGTTTGACCTCCGTCAAGGTCACGGTCAAAAAAAACAGGTAGTGTCGGATCATCAACAACTGAGGAGGACGCCATGAGCGCGCAGACCATACATAAAGATATGACCGTTAAGGAACTGCTGGATCATCACCCCGAGACCCTGGATGTGCTGGTGGCCAACGGGTTCGAGAACCTCAAAGACCCCAAGGTGCTGGCCGGGGTGGGGGGCTTTCTGAAGCTGGAGCGGGCCGCCCAGACAAAAAACTACGATCTGGACAATTTCCTGAGCCTGCTGCA
>CAZYMK010000053.1:0-14213 GCA_964648885.1 uncultured Geobacter sp.
TGACCGAAGAGGAGGAGCAGGGCTACTACTACGGCTTTGCCAATGAGGGGATGTGGCCGCTCTGCCACAACGCCCATGTGCGCCCCATTTTCCGCAGCAGCGACTGGCAGCAGTATCAAAAGATCAACAAACGCTTTGCCGATGCCGTGGTCAAGGAAGCACGCAGCGATGACCCGGTGGTGCTGGTGCAGGATTATCACTTTGCCCTGCTGCCGGCCCTGATCCGTGAAAAGCTGCCCAGGGCCACCATCATCACCTTCTGGCATATCCCCTGGCCCAACCCGGAGTCGTTCGGTATCTGCCCCTGGCGGGAAGAGCTGCTGCAGGGGATGCTGGGCAGCACCATTCTCGGTTTCCACACCCCGTTCCACTGCAAGAATTTTCTGGAGACGGTGGATCGCTACCTGGAGACCCGTATCGAGCATGAATCCTCCACCATCTTCCACAGCGGCCAGCTGACCATGGTGGAGAACTACCCGATCTCGATCCAGTGGCCGCCGGAATGGCAGGGTACCCTGCCGCCGGTGGAGCAGACCGGAAACGAGATCCGGGCTGAACTGGGCCTGCCGTCTGATCACCTGCTGGGGGTCGGGGTGGACCGGATGGACTACACCAAGGGGATTCTTGAACGTCTTGCAGCGGTGGAGCGGATGCTGGAGCTGCATCCCGAGCTGGTGGGACGGTTCTGTTTTGTGCAGATAGCCGCCCCCAGCCGTTCGGCCCTGGAGGAGTACCATGCCTTTGAGCAGCGGGTGTACCGATTGACGGAGCGGATTAACGGGCGCTTTCCCGGTGCCGTCATTCTCAAGGCCGAACACCATGAACCGGACCAGGTCAACCGCTACTACCGGGCCAGCAACGTCTGCATGGTCACCAGTCTGCATGACGGCATGAACCTGGTTGCCAAGGAGTTTGTGGCGGCCCGTGATGATGAGCGCGGGGTGCTGGTCTTGAGCCAGTTTACCGGGGCGGCCAATGAGCTGCATGAGGCGCTGATTGTTAATCCCTACCATGTGGAGCAGACCGCCGAGGCGCTTTATCAGGGCTTGACCATGCCTGCGTTTGAGCAGCGGGAGCGGATGCGCAGCATGCGGTCGCTGGTGCAGGATTTCAACGTCTACCGCTGGGCTGGCCGGATGCTGCTGGATGCGGCCAGGGTGCGTCAGCGGGAGCGGCTGGCTGCCCGGATCGGACGGACGTCATGATCGACATCCTCAGCCCGCCGGGGCTGTTGGTGCTGCGTTCGTTTGTCACACCGCAGACCCTCTGTGCCTTTGACCTGGACGGTACTCTGGCGCCAATCATTGCTGATCCGGCTGCCGTGGCGCTGCCTGCAGCGGTTAGGCATGCCATGCAGCAGCTCTGCAGCCTGACGTCGGTGGCGGTGATTACCGGTCGCGGCTGTGATGATGCCCGCTCCCGCCTGGGGTTTGCACCGCGTTATCTGGTGGGTAACCACGGCCTGGAGGGGCTGCCGGGCAGTCAGGTTAATCTGGCTGCGTTCCGTCTGCTGATTGACCGCTGGCAGCAGGAGTTGCATCGGCTGCTGCCGGTATCGCTGTTATCCGAGCTGATCTTTGAGCCAAAGACCGGATCGCTGTCGCTGCATTACCGCCATGCGGCTGATCCAGCCGGGGCACACCAGGCCCTGCTGGAGGTGATACATCAGCTGGAGCCGCAACCGCGCTACGTGGGGGGTAAGTATGTTGAAAATCTGGTGCCCCAGGGGGGAGCGCACAAAGGGGATGCACTGCTGCGGCTGATGGAGCACAGCGGGGCTGCAACCGCCCTGTTTGTGGGGGATGATGTGACCGATGAGGATGTCTTCCGGCTGGCTGATCCGCGTATCCTGTCGGTCTGTGTCGGCACGGAGCGCCCGACGGCTGCGCGCCATTTTGTGCAGAATCAGGCCAGCATGGCTGTTTTGTTAAAACAGTTGTTGCTACTTGTGGTACCGGTTGTGACGGGAGGAGAACATGGATAGCATTACCCTGATTCAGGATCTGGCCATTGTGTTACTGGTGGCCGGATTTGCCGGCATGCTCTGCAAGCGGCTCGGCCTGTCGGTGATTGTGGGGTATCTGGTGGCCGGGATGATCATCGGTCCCCACACGCCACCCTTTTCCTTTGTACTGGATGTGCAGCGGATCGAGACCCTCTCCCAGCTGGGGCTGGTGTTTCTGATGTTTGGTATCGGCCTGGGGTTAAGCCTCAGCAAGCTGCAGAAGCTGGGGGTGCCGACCCTGCTCTCCACTGCCCTGGGTGCCTTTTTTGTGCTGAACCTGACGCAGCTGCTGGGGGCGATGCTGGGCTGGTCCCCTACCAAGACTCTTTTTGTGGCCGGCTTGTTGATGGTTTCCAGTTCGGCCGTGATCGCCAAAATGATCCATGACATGAAGTTGTCCCGTGAACGCTCCGGGCAGTCAGCACTGGCAATCACGGTGCTGGAAGACGTGGTGGCGGTGGTGATGCTGACGGTGCTGGGCAGTTACAGTCTTGAAAGCGGTTCCGACAGTGGCGGTGTGGCTGGTCTGCTGGCCGGTCTGAGTGCCTTTGTGGTGCTGCTGGTGATTATGGGGCTGTATTTTATACCCCGGCTGATGCGCAAGATGGAGACCAGGGCTGATCCTGAACTGCAGACCATTGTGGTGTCCGGGGTGCTGTTCCTGATGGCGCTGCTGGCGGTCAAGGCCGGGTATTCACTGGCGCTGGGAGCCTATCTGCTGGGGGCCATTGTGGCGGAGATGCCGCAGAAAGGCGGGGTTGAAAGGTCTTTTAGCGGCATGCGGGATCTGTTCAGCAGTGTCTTTTTTGTCTCCATCGGCATGATGATCGAAGTGCAGCTGATGCTGGATGTCTGGCCCTGGATCCTGGCCCTGGGACTGTTTACCCTGGTGGCCCGCTCCCTGGCAACCGGCTTTGCCCTGATCCTGGTGGGGACGCCACCCCATGTTGCCCGCCGGGCCGGTCTGCTGCTGATGCCGCTGGGAGAATTTACCTTTGTGATTGCCCAGCTGGGGGTGAGTAAGCAGGTGCTGCCGCCGGAGTTCTACCCGATTGCGGTGGGGGTCTCGATCCTGACCGTACTGGTGTCGCCCCTGATCAATCGCCATGCCGAACCTTTCCTGGTCTGGATTGAGCAGAACGAACCGGCCTGGGTCAATCGCGGCCTGGCCATGTATCACAACTGGCTGGCCCAGTTTGCCGATCTGGGCAGTAACCAGCTCTGGTGGCAGCTCAGCAAGAAACAGGTGCTGCAGATCGCCCTGGAGGCGCTGTTTGTTACCGGTATGATTTTGTTTTCGCAGACGTTTCTGGTGTTGGTGCAGCGGAGTGCGCTGGCAGAGATGTTGACGCCGCTGACGCTGCTGATCCTCTTCTGGTCGGTACTGGGTCTGGTGGTGCTGATCCCGCTGTTTGCCATCTGGCGTAATATCACGGTGCTGGCCCTGATCATTGCCGAGCGGGCCTACACCCGGATGAATCTTCCCGGTTCTGTGGTTGAAAACGGCTTCAGGCTGTTCAGTGCCGTGGTGATCGCCTACTGGCTGTCCAGCATCGTGCCGCTGGCGTCGCTGCCCTACGGTATCTGGCTGGTCATCGTGGTGGTGCTGGTACTGGTGCTGCTGGTATTCTCCCGGCGTCTGATCTATCTGCACAGCAAGTGGCACCACTCACTCAAGGATGTCTTTACGGCAAACCTGCCACCGGCCCAGCAACGCCTGCTGCAGTGGGAAGAGCGGTCCCTTGACTGGGGCATCAACCTGCAGGAGCTGGTCATTCCGGAGCATGCCGCCTGTTCCGGCAGCAGCATTGCCGAACTGGCCATCCGTAGCCGCTACGGCTGTTCAGTGGTGGAGGTGGGACGTCATGGTCACACCATCATCAACCCCCGGCCGTCCACGACCCTCTATAGTGGCGACCGGCTGCTGCTGGTGGGGGCCAGGGAGCAGATCGAGGCGTTGCAGAAGGCGCTGGGCAGGTTGCACGAATCGGAAAGTGCGGTACATTTTGACGCAGCACGTCTGGAAACGGTGCTGATGCCGTTTGGTTCCCGCAGCGGTGCAACCCTGGCAGAGCTGCAGATTCCGCACCATACCGGGGTGCTGGTAGTAGGAATCGCACGCAACGGACAGAAAATCATCAATCCTTCCGGTAAGGAACAGGTCTTTGCCGGTGATGAGCTGCTGGTGCTGGGTACACTGGATCAGGTTGATCCGCTGAAACAGTTGCTGGCCCAGGGGGACGTAGCCGATGCAGGTGTCGTTGAGCAGTAACCATATGTCAAGAGAGGTGCTTTATGTACGATCTGAATTACCTGTTTCAGCCGGTGGGCCGTTACTGCCGCCGTAATGTGGCGACCTGCCGTCCGCAGGAGCGGCTGGTTGATGCGGCCAGGCAGATGAGTGAGCATCGGATCTCCAGTCTGGTGGTCTGTGAGGCGGGCAAGCCGGTGGGGATCATTACTGATCGTGACCTGCGCAACAAGGTGGTGGCCAAGGGGGCTGATCCCAATCAGCTGACCGTGGCCGCCATTATGACCAGCCCGCTGATTACGATAGGCGAGCAGGAGTTTCTGTTTGAGGCCCTGCATCGGATCTCGCACCACGGTATCCACCGGATTGTCGTAACGGGCAACGGCTGCGGTCTGATCGGTATCATCACCGATTCAGATATCCTGCGGCTGCAGGCCAACTCTCCTCAGGGGCTGGTGCGTAGAATTGAAGAGGCCGGTACCGTTGCTGATCTGCGTGAGCTGCACCATGAAGTGCAGCGGCTGGTGACTCATCTGATCGGCACCGGCGTGCCGATCCAGGAGTTGGTGAGGCTGATCGCTCACTTAAATGACCAGATCCTGATCCGGCTGATAGAGATCCTGCGCAGCGGACCGTACCAGGGTATGACGGACAGGTTTGCCTTTCTGGTACTGGGCAGTGAAGGGCGTGGCGAGCAGACCCTGACCACCGATCAGGACAACGCCCTGGTCTATGCCGATGACCTTACTCCGGCCGAGATCCAGCAGCTGATTGCCTTTTCCGAGGAGCTGATCCGTTCGGTGATCGAGATCGGCATTCCACCCTGCAACGGCGGTATCATGGCCAACAATGCGGTCTGGCGGATGCCGCTTTCCGGCTGGAAAAAGATGCTGGACAGCTGGGTTGCAACCCCCACCCCGGAGCATATCCTGAAGGTGGGGATGGTGGCTGACCTGCGGGCCCTGAGCGGAGATCCTCAGCTGGAAGATGCGCTGCGCCGTCATATCACTGCCAGTCTCAAGCAGAATGACGCCTATATGGGGCACATGCTCAGTAACCTGCTGCGGTTTCGGGTGCCGCTGGGCTGGTTTGGCCGGATTCAGACCGAAAAGGGCGACTACAAAGGTCAGCTGGATCTTAAAAAGGCCGGTATCTTCAGCATTACTGAGGGGGTCAAGCTGCTGGCCCTGTATGAAGGGATTCAGGGGGGCGGTACCGCCGAGCGTTTGTACTGGCTGGTGGAGGCTAAAGTGCTTGATCACCGGGAAGGGGACGACCTGCTGGCAGCCTTCCACGCCCTGGTCTTTTTCAGGTTGAAGAGTCAGGTGGAGGCGCTGCGGGAAGGGCGTACGCCGGATAACCGGGTTGCCCATGACCGGCTGAACACCATGGAACAGTCCCGGTTGCAGACCGCCCTGGAGCGGGTCCGTTCGTTTCAGGAATTGCTGCAGCTCAAGTTTCGCCTGGGACAGCTGATTTGAACCATTCGTCAAGGAAAGGAAGCACCATGCAGATCTGCCGAATGCTGACAACGGCCCTGCTGCTGCTGACATCAGTGGTTGTCTGCAGCGCCGCCCCTAAAAGCACAGCCGCCAAAACCGCCGCTGCTCCGCCTGCCGCGCCGCCCCGGCCGGTTGTTGAAGAGCCGGTACTGCTGGACAATAAGCCGATCCTGACGATCTCGGCGGGAGTGCTCTCTTTTACTCCTCGAGAGCGGGCAAAGGCCATCTCCGACCGCCTTGACAAGGTCAGTCGTGATCGGCTGCTGCCGGTTGATCAGGTGGCGGTGGTTGACGCCGAGACCACCAGCGATATCGTACTGCAGGACCGGGTGCTGATGACCGTGACCGAGGCCGATGCCAGGGGTGCCGACAAGCCCCGTCAGGAACTGGCGCAGAAACATGCCGCCACGATCAGGGAGGCCTTGACCGCCTTCCGTGCAGAGTGGAGTATCAAGAGCCTGCTGATCAACACGGCTCAGGCCCTGGGGGTGACGGTGCTGCTGGTGCTGCTGCTGCTGGGTATCAGGCGGGGTGTACCCTGGCTGCAGGCCAGGATCACGGCCTGGAAAGGGACTTTCATCCGCACGCTTCGTTTTCAGAGTATTGAGCTGCTGCACGAAGACCAGATGACCGCCCTGCTGCTGTCAACGGTCCGCTTTATTCGCCTGATACTAGTGCTGGGACTGCTGTATCTCTACATCCCCCTGGTGTTGAGTTTCTTTCCGATGACCGAAGGGGTGGCGGCCCGTCTGTTCAGCTATATTGAGACCCCGGTGGTCAAGGTCTGGCACGGGGTGACCACCTATCTGCCCAACGTATTTTTTATCCTGGTGATCACGGTCTGCACCTGGTACGTGATCCGCTTCAGTCGTTTTCTGTTCCATGAGGTAGAGAAGCAGAACATCTCTCTGCCCGGTTTTTACCCGGATTGGGCCATGCCCAGCTTCAAGATCACCCGCTTCCTGATCATCGCCTTTGCGGTGGTGGTGGCCTTTCCCTACCTGCCCGGTTCCGATTCGCCGGCCTTCAAGGGGGTTTCGGTCTTTCTGGGGGTCTTGTTTTCCCTGGGCTCATCTTCAGCCATTGCCAATGTGGTGGCCGGGGTGATCCTGACCTACATGCGGGCCTTTAGCGTGGGGGACCGGGTCAAGATTGCCGATACCATGGGGGATGTGATCGAGAAGACCCTGCTGGTGACCCGTGTCCGTACGGCCAAGAACGCCGACATTACCATTCCCAACTCTATGGTGCTGGGCAGCCATATCATCAATTACAGCTCATCGGCCCAGCTGATCCTCAACACCACCGTCACTATCGGCTATGATGTGCCCTGGCGCCAGGTGCATGAGCTGCTGATTGCAGCAGCCCGTGCAACTGACCGGATCATGGCCGATCCCAAGCCGTTTGTGCTGCAGACTGCGCTGAATGATTTTTCAGTCAGTTACGAGTTGAACGCCTATACCGATGCCCCCTCCAGCATGGCATCGGTCTACTCAGCCTTGCACCAGAATATCCAGGACCGCTTTAACGAGGCCGGGGTGGAGATCATGTCGCCCCACTACAGCACCCTGCGGGACGGCAACATGACCACTATACCGGCCGACTATCTGCCGTCCGATTACCAGCCCCCGGCCATCAGGACCACCAGCGTGACGTCGTAATGCGGAGTAGCCGGCCATGACCCTTGAGATGATCCTGGTACTGGGGTTGACCCTGTCGGCTGTGATCCTGTTTGCTACTGAAAAGCTGCCGGTGGACCTGACTGCCATGATCATCATGAGCACCATGCTGCTGTCCGGCATGATCACGGCTGAAGATGCCATTGGCGGCTTCAGCAACCCGGCCACGGTCACGGTGGGGGCCATGTTTGTCCTGTCGGCAGGGTTGTTCAAGACCGGCGCGGTCAACGTGATCGGCAACCTGCTGGCCAGGGTGGGCAAGATCAGTTTCTGGTTGGTGCTGGTGGTGATGATGCTGGTGGTGGGGGGACTTTCAGCCTTTATCAACAACACGGCAGCGGTGGCAATCTTCCTGCCGGTGGCCATGGCCATTGCCAAGGACTGCAAGGTGGGGCCGGGGCGGCTCCTGATGCCGCTCTCCTTTGCCTCCATGTTTGGCGGGGTCTGTACCCTGGTGGGTACCTCCACCAATATCCTGGTTTCCTCCATTGCCGAGCGCCACGGCCTGCAGCCGATCGGCATGTTTGAGCCGACCAAGCTGGGGCTGATTTTTTTCGGCGTTGGTTCGCTGTATCTGCTGCTGGTGGGGGTGCGGATGATTCCTAACCGGACCGACGGCTTCGAGCGTAGCCCGGTCGGCAGTGGTGAGTACCAGACCGAGATCGAGCTTGAACCTGAGGCCCGCTCCGTGGGTACGGTGTTGTCGAAATCGCCCCTGCTGCAGGATCTGGTTATCAAGGGGGTGGATGTCTTCCGTGAAGGTACAAGGTTGGAAGAACCGGCCGATACCCTGGTGTTGCAGGCCGGTGATCATCTGAAGGTGCGCTGCGATCTGGAGAATTTCCGCAAGCTGAAAGAACGGCGCGGCATTGCCCTCAGGCAGCATACCGGTAAGGCCAAGAGCGAAGAAGCGGTGCTGGTGGAGGCGGTGGTAGCCCCTGGTTCTACCCTGGACGGTCGCAGCCTGCAGCAGTCCCGTTTCCGTTCGCGCTACGGCCTGCAGGCCCTGGCCATCCGGCACCGCAACCGGGTCAGGCGTGAGAATCTGGAAGAGGTGCGCTTGAAGGCCGGTGATGTGCTGTTGTTTGAGGTGGAGCAGCACCACTTGGATCAGCTGCGGGAAGACAAGACCTTTGTGCTGGTCTCCCAGGTGGAGCTGCCGGTGTTCCGCAAGAGCAGGATGCTGACCGCCGTGGCCATCGTAACCGGGGTGGTGGCGGCTGCGGCAAGCGGCGCTATTCCGATTGTGGCCGGAGCAATCATCGGCTGTATCCTGATGGTGATGACCCGCTGCATTACGCTGGATGAGGCCTACAGTTCCATCAACTGGCAGGTGATCTTTCTGCTGGCCGGGGTGCTGACCCTGGGAACCGGCCTGGAGAAGACCGGCGCGGCCCGGCTGCTGGGCGGTCTGATGGTGGAGACCCTGGGAGCCCTTGGGCCGATGGCCCTGGTCTCCGGCATCTATCTGGCCACCTCGATCCTGACCGAGCTGATGTCCAACAACGCCACTGCCGCGCTGCTGGCGCCGATCGCCATTGCCGCTGCCGAGAGTCAGGGGATAGACTCGCGACCGCTGCTGATGGCAATCACCTTTGCCGCCTCGGCCAGTTTCATGACCCCGGTGGGGTATCAGACCAATACCCTGATCTACGGGCCGGGCCAGTTCCGCTATGCTGACTTCCTGCGGGTGGGTACCCCGCTCAATATCATGTTCTGGTTGCTGGCCACCTTCCTGATCCCCCATTACTGGCCGTTTTAGAAAGGTATGCCGTTATGCAAAGCCTGCTGGCTCAGATTCGCTCTATCCTTGATATCAAGCTGGTCCACCTGGGAACCGCTCCGGTCACTCTGGAGGCGCTCTTTAAGCTGGTGATCCTGCTGCTGCTCTTGTTCTACCTGTCCGGTAAACTGCGCAGCCTGATTGCCGACCGGCTGCTGACCCGCACCCGGATGGAGGTGGGGGCCCGCCAGGCAGTCGGCTCCATTGTACGTTACCTGGTGGTGGTGATCGGTCTTGTGGTGATTCTGCAGACCGCCGGCATCGATCTGACCGCCCTGAACGTACTGGCCGGTGCCGTGGGTATCGGCCTCGGTTTCGGCCTGCAGAACATTGTCAACAACTTCATCAGCGGCCTGATCATCCTGTTTGAGCGGCCGATCAAGGTGGGGGACCGGATTGTGGTGGGGGAGGTGGAGGGGGATGTGACCCATATCGGTGGCCGCAGCACCACGGTGGTCACCAATGACAACATCAGTATCATCGTGCCCAACTCCAACGTCATTACCGAAAACGTGATCAACTGGAGCCACAACGACCGCAAGGTGCGGTTCAAGATTCCGGTTACCGTGGCCTACGGTACTGATATTGAACAGCTGGAGCGGCTGCTGTTGCAGGTGGCCGCCGACTGCCCCGATGTGTTGGAGGATCCGGCACCCGGCACCCGGCTGATGGCCTTTGGCGACTACGGCCTGCAGTATGAGCTGCGGGTCTGGAGTACTACCCTGATCCACCGCAAGGGAGTACTGATCAGCAAGCTGAACCGGGCTATCTACACAGCCTTCCGCGAGCAGGGGATCGAGATCCCCTACCCGCAGCTTGATCTGTGGCTGCATGGAGAAAAGGCATTAAAAAATGAGAAAACTGGCAACAATCCGGAAGGTTGACGAGATACGCCCGATTGAGGGGGCCGATGCGATAGAGCTGGCTCTCTTTGGCGGCTGGCAGGTTGTGGTGAAAAAAGCGCAGGAGATAAAACCTGGCATGCTGGTTGTGTATTGCGAGATAGATTCGGTTTTTCCGGAGCAGCAGCAGTATGAATTCTTGCGGCAGGACAAGTTTCGCCTCCGTACTAAAAAGTTCCGAGGTGCCTTGTCGCAGGGGATTGTTTTCAAGACAGACGAGGTGCTGACAGTCGGGAACTATACCGAAGGAGAAGAGGTAACCGGAATTCTGGGCATAACTCTGTATGAGCCCCCTATTCCGGCAGCACTATCGGGTGATGTCGTCGGTGCATTCCCTGGCAGCGTGCCCAAAACCGACGAGGAACGGGTGCAAAACCTTGCTATTGAAACATTCTCTGCTACCCCTTTCTTTGTGACGGAGAAGCTTGATGGCACATCATGTTCGTTTGTTTTTGACGCAACCGGTCTCCATGTCTGTGGAAGAAACTGGGAGTTTGCTGAGGCTCCGGATCAGACCTTCTGGAAGCTTGCCAGGCACTATGCTGTTGAAGAGAAACTGCGCGACTACCATGCCCGCACCGGAAGCTATCTTGCCTTGCAGGGCGAGGTTGTCGGCTACGGTATTCAGTCAAACATATATGGATTAAAAGGGCAGGATATATTTATCTTCAACATTTTCGACATTACACGGCAACGCTATCTTCCGGTTGCTGCCTACCGCGCTGTGCTGAATGATTTCGGCCTCAAAGGGGTGCCTGTCGTTGCGGATATCTTTCAGAATACTGGTTTTGATCATGTCCGTTTTCTTCAATTTGCCGAAGGGAAATCACTCCTGAATCCGCAGGCAGAACGCGAGGGGGTAGTATTCCGCTCCATTGATGAGACCCCCTCCCATCAGGGGAAGATATCGTTTAAGGCGATATCGAATAGGTACCTTCTCAAACATGGTGGATAGCGGTGAGATGAAGAGCGCGAGTTTGATCAAGATGGTATCGACGTATCAAGGGGACGTTCCTGCTTTATTGCAAAATCTGGGTCAGGCTTCCAAGGTGACAAGATTGGCAAACAAGTTAGCTGCTTGGAAGCCTGCCCTCGCACTTACTGGCCTATAACTGGTGGTCACTCAGATATTTGAAGGCCGGGATAAGCCGTATGGTTTTACCGTCAATCAAAAGTTCTTCCTCATCCTCATAGGTGATGATCTCACCTCGCTCCAATCCAGTCTCTTCCAGCGCCTTGATCAGTGATCGCAATTCGCGGTTGCGTGTGCCCTCATCCCCTAAGGTGTGCACGACCTGGATCAACTGCGTGATCTTGCCGCCGACACAGCAGGCGAAATCAACCTCATGGCCATTGCCGGTCTTGTAGTAGTAAAGTTCATGGCCTCGGCGTTTCAGCTCCAGATAAACCTGATTCTCCAGGAGATGCCCAAGATTTTCGCTGAAACTGAATCCAACGGCGCCTGCCATTCCTGTGTCAATGGCATAGACCTTTTTCGGGCTTTTGATCTGCTCCTTCACGGAAAAGGCAAAGGAGTCGAGAGTGAACAGCAGATAGGCATCGCTGAAATAGCCCAGGTACTCCTTCACAGTCTTATCGTTGAGACCGACCAGCGCCGCCAGCTTGTTGAAACTGTAGAGCGAGGAGATATTTGAGGCCAGGTAAAAGAACAGATTCTCCAGATCAACGGCCTTTTTAATGTTGAACCGGGGGGCTATGTCCTGGTAGAGGATATTTCTGGCGTACATCACCAGAAGCTCTTTTTTTATTTCCGGCAGGTCCACCGCAGCAGTCTCCGGGAACCCGCCAAAGCGAAGGTAATCATCAAGCAGTTTGCGCAACCGGTTACGCTGCCTGGTCACCGCGACTGCGTCACTGATACTCAGCCCGTTTGCAGCAATAAACTCCGGGAAAGAAAACGGATACACCTCCACCGGCATCGCCCGCCCGGAAAGCAGCGTGATGAACTCTGATGTAAGCAGGTGAGAATTGGACCCGGTGACAATGAACTTTATTCCCTTCTGCTCGTACTTTGCCTTGACGAACACCTGCCATTCGGGAAAGAAGTGCACCTCATCAAGGCAGCAGTAAACCGGTCCTGCCGGCGCAACCAGTTTCAGATAGTCGTCATATGCCCGCTCAAGGTAGGAAACATCGCTACGGTGACGGCTGAATTGCGGGTTTTCCAGATTGAGGAAGAGTATGTTCCGGGGGGGTACCCCCTTGTCACGCATCAGGTGGTTGATCGTCTGCCGCACCAGCGTGCTCTTGCCTGACCGACGCACACCTACCAGCGCGATAATGTGAGGCAGATCCAGATAACTCTTTACCTTGCCGAGAATCCGGCGTGAAACACCCTCCTGGTAGAGGGTGCCATCCCAATGGGGATTCTGATCAACGATCACCGATTCAAACATGACTGGCTCCGAACTAATAGTATTTAGTTCGTATTATAGCGCGAATCTTCGGTGTATCAAGCAGAATCTGCAACCAGAAAATCAACAAAATCTTCAACCTCACGCTGCATCGGTCACCCTGTCTGCTGCGCACTTTTGGCAAGCATATCTCTTTTTAAACCAGCAAATGCAGCTTCATCAAGCAGCCTTAAGGTTGCGTACAGTTTGCGGGCAAAGGCTGATGGTTCGTCAGGCATTCTTGTGTGGCGAAACCCGGCGCAATGGGTGAGCTGATGGTCCTTAATAGAGATGAGTGCGCTGTTGGCGCTCGTCGTCAGCAATGTTGTGGCGATTGTCCTGAAATGTTTCGATGAAGCCAGATACAGAGGGGCTGAGGGAGCATAATGAGAGCGATCCACGCCGTTTTACGTCGCTCTATTTTGTAGAGTAACTTGCTTGAAGCGTGCTTCGATTACTTCGACTTCGCTCAGTACTAGTCCGCTCAGCGCACAAACTGTTCCCTGAGCCGCAGGTTGAGCGGAGTCGAAACCGGAGTCGAAGGGAACTTATGAGAGGAGCATGCCGGGAGCCCGTGTCTCAGTTGTCTCGCCTGGGACAAGTATGCTCCGGTTCAGTATCTCGGCGAGAAGAGGCATGGTAATGCTTCCCGGCCTCAAGAGTGTGGGCTGACTGCCTCGATGTGCTGGAGGATCCGCCCCCGGCCACCCGGCTGATGGCCTTTGGCGACTACGGCCTGCAGTATGAGCTGCGGGTCTGGAGTACTACCCTGATCCACCGCAAGGGAGTACTGATCAGCAAGCTGAACCGGGCTATCTACACAGCCTTCCGCGAGCAGGGGATCGAGATCCCCTGCTACCCACGGCGTGATGTTGCCATTCTGGGCCGACCATTGCCGTCAGAGCCGTTAGCCTCTGACCGCCCCTGAGGCCCTGGCGGCCTGGGCCACCGCATCGGCCACCGCTTCATGCACTTCGGGATTCAGGATCCCCGGTACCAGTTCTCCTTCTTCGGCATGCTGGGCAATCGCCTTGGCAGCGGCGATCAGCATCCGGTTATTGATCCGGCATGCCCGTGCCGAGAGGGCACCCCGGAAGACGCCGGGAAAGGCCAGTGCATTGTTGATACTTTTGCCGTCTGCGGCAAATGAGGCGCCGGCCTCCAGGGCTTGCTGTGGTTTGATCTCGGCATCGGGGTTGGAAAGGGCCAGGATCACTTGGCCAGGCCGGACCATCTCCGGCTTGATCAGCCCCGGACAGCCGGTGGTGGCAACCACAATCGGCGAACGTTCCATCAGGCCAGCCAGGTCAGTTGCCACCCCGCCGTTTCCTTCATGCATCGCCATGGCCTCACTACTCAGATCGGTGCCCAGCACCTGCTTGATCCCGTAGGCCATCAGCAGCTTGGCAATACCGGTACCGGCAGCCCCCAGACCGATGATCCCGACGGTGGCATGCTGCAGCCGGGTGCTGGTGAAACGGGTCACATTCATGAGCGATGCCAACACCACCACAGCGGTGCCATGCTGGTCGTCATGCATGACCGGGATATCCAGACGCTCCACCAGACGTCGTTCAATCTCGAAGCAGTCCGGCGCGGCGATATCCTCCAGCTTGATGGCACCGAAGGTGGGGGCGATCATGCAGATGGTCTCCACGATCTGGTCCGGGTCCTTGC
>CAZYMK010000054.1:0-14153 GCA_964648885.1 uncultured Geobacter sp.
TACGGGAGACAGGGGGCGGGAGACCCGTGGAAGGGGGGCGGTGGGGGGGGGGGGGGGGGGGGGGGCTTTGCAGCAGTTGCCTGGCCATTATCTGTCACAGGGTCGCTCCTGTTCGAACTTGTATCTACTATCCAAATAACAGGTTTGCGGGGGTTGTCAATATGGATTGATGTAGCGAAACCCGCTTGCAGGGACGAAAACAACTGGTACAGTTGGCGTAACAACGACAGGGGAGGTGCTGTATGTATCGGCGAGGTTTACTGAATCAGGCCTCCTGTTGATCGTTCAAACCTGCCGCGTGCAGGTCGCTTTGCAGTCGGGCAAGTCTCGGCGCAAGTTGTTCCAGCAGTGTCTGGATCATTTCAATCGGCTTCTGATGTCGTACAGCCAGTTCAGTCTGGTTGACGAGTTCATAGATCTACGTGGCACCAACCGTGCCGGCATCGCCTTTCAGGGAATGGGCGAGCCGTTCGTCAGTGGCATAGTCATGCCGTTGCAGTAGTGACATTACGGTTCCGGCCGCATCCGTGTAGCTTTCAACAAACATATCAAGAAGACAGTTGTACAGCCTGTGGTCACCACTCATGCGTATCAGTGCGGCATTACGGTCTACTCCGGCAAGCACGGCCACCTGCTCTTTCAGGCCGAGTTCCTTTATCAATTTGCGATTGACAAACGGAAAGGAGAACATGCCGTCAATCCGACCCTCTTTCAGCTTCTCAAACAGGATATCGGTGTTGGCGCTTTCCTCCACCCAACCGGTCTGGCGGTTCTTCTGCAGCCAGGTATCCTGCTGCTTGCCGTGGGTGTAGCCACGTACCACGCCAAACACCAGTTTGCTGTCGGCCATAAAGCCGTCGCCGCTGCGCACCTCGGCCTTTCTGGCAGCCCCACCGATAACAATGAAATTTTTTGAGGTGACGGATTCGGCGCACCAGAGGGTCTTGCCCCGCTCCGGACTCCTGATACCGGTGAGACTCATGTCAAGCTGACCACTGGCCAGGTCTGACCATATACGGGCAAATGACATCTCCTGGGTGGTGAAGCTGCAGCTGGTGCGTTTTTTGAATTCTTCCAGAATGTCGAGACTTTTAACCCTTTTTCATGGCCATTCTCAACATAAAAACGGTACCCCAGCTTGAAGTAGCCGACCCTGATCGGTTTCCCTTCGCAGCCGAACTGCTGGGGAGCAGCCAGGGCAGGATGACATGCAAGAGTCTGACTGTCGGGGTGTCAAACAGCGGCATCGGCCTAACCTCCTTGCTGGAGCTACGGCCGATGCCGTTGATGGATGGTGATGCTGATATCTGGCTGCGGGTTTGGCAGGCCTTCCTACCAGAATACCACCGTACTGCACTGGGAAGGCGCCGGCGGCGGGTCGGGACTTCCGCTATAGTTGTAGGTAAGGCGGTAAAGCAGAGCATCCAGCGGCACTGAAGGCAGCCAGCTGCTGTTGCTCCGGCATGGCCCGGAACTCTGGTCAGGACAGATTGATGAGGCATCGGTACCTGGATAAGCCGCTTTACTTTGCAGTGTTACGGATGCCGGCTGGTACCTGACGCAGACGGGCTTGCCCGCATAGCTGCTGCCGGGGAACGAGGTATAATTGATGTCAAGAGAGCTGACCAGCATACCACCCGTGGCGTACCCCTGGGTTGTGGCAGGATCGTCAAAATAGGCCCCCCCCAGATTGGCATTCAACAGGGCGACATTAGTAAAGTTGGTGCTATACATGACCGCTCCCTGGAAGCTGGTGTTGGGCTGAGACCCCTGATTCGCCTTGATCACGGCGTTGGTGAAATTGGCTCCTACCAGGATACTGTTGGCAAAATTAGCTCCGTACAGCGAGGCACTCGACATGTCGAGCCCCACCAAATAGGCGTTTGAGAGGTTGGTGCCCACCATGATCGCCTTGTAGGCACTGGCGCAATTGGTGGTCTTTTTGTTTGAATCAGGAAGACAGGTGCCGGTCGAGAGCGGATATTTGGAATGGAAAGCGGCATGGCGCATGGAGGCTGAGCTCAGGTCGGCACTGGCCATGTTCGTATTCTGCAGATATGCCCCGTCCAGTACGGTCTGCTTCTGCAGACCGGAAGGGTCATTACTGAACAGTGCGCCAAAGAACGAGCCGTTGCTTAAATTTGCATTGGAGAGGTTGGCCCCCTGGAAGTTGGCATAATTGAAAACAGCGTTACTCAGGTTGGCATGATTCATTGCCGCCCTTGTAAAAAGAACATTATCGATGGCATCAGTTGCGGCTAGGGCACTCTTGAACGAAGCGTAATTAAGTAGAGCATCACTGAAGTCTGCATTTTTAATCGTAGCCTGCTCAAAGATAGCTCCGCGCAGATCCGAAGGGACACCGCTGAACAAGTTTGCCAATAGATCGTTAAAGTAGCTCTTGCTAAAGTCAACACAGCCGGTAAAGTTGGTCATGTCCGCACACGGCTTGGTCACATTGCTCAGGTCCACTCCGCCCGCAAAGGTGACATTTCGGTACGAACAGTTGCTCAGATCTGCACTGGTGCCGCGATATGAAAAACTTGCGTTGGTCTTAATAGTAGCCCCGGTAATATCAAAATAGCGACAGTTCTGACCAGTGCCCCCGATAGCAGGATCAGGATTTACCAGATCCAGCGCAAACAATCCTCCTGCCGGTTTATCTAAGATGGAATAGCTGATTGCCCCCGAAATGGTGGCATTTTGCAGGTTCAGACGCAGCGATTTTCCACTGTTGTCCGCTCCGCTTGAAAGGCACCTGGACAGATCAGAGCCGCATGTGATGATTGATCCGATAATTGTTGCGCTGCTCATGTCGGTTCCAGCCATGGTGCTGTTGTCAAAGGAGACCCCATACAGAGAGGCACCCCTGAACGATGCGCCATTCAATTTGGAGTCCTTGAACAGCAGGTAGGGATAGGTGGCATGGGGGACGTTGATAGTGTTTTGGAAGGAACTGTTGTCAAGCACGGCATTGGTGAAATCACAGTTGTTAAAGATCATCTGAGTAAAGAAACTGTCATCGATAAATTCAAATTGCGCGCCAACAAGCGTGGCGTTAGTGAAAAGCACGCTGTCAAAGGTAGAGGTAGAAAACTTGCTGCCTGAAAGGTTGGCATTGGTAAAGTCATATCCTTTCAGGTCCATTGACATCACCTGTAACCCGGAAAGATCGCAGGACCGGCAGGCATTGCTTGACAGAAAGATCTGCTGGATGTCCGGAGAAATTTTAAGAGAACCCAGCTTATTGAGAGGGCCGACATTGGTGGGTCCAAGGTCGCTGACATCCGTGGAGGTACTGAAGCCAAGGCCGCCGAAATCAATTGCGCTGTATAATCCCACACGGGTATTCGGCCCCACCCTGACCGATTTGGCGGTTATGCCGTTATAGACTCTGAAATACGACTGGTCGTCAATAAAGACATAGGCCTTGCCAGTAAAATTGGGCCTTTCAAACAACGCCACCTCCCCCTGCTGTAACAGCGGGGGAACCTTGGTGCCATCTTCGTAATACCGGAACAGCACCTCGAGGGTTTGGGCATATTTACCCTTATTGTCCTGATTAGCAACACAGGCCACATTGCCGGAGGTCATTCCGATACCCGACCATTGTATCATGTCAACACTAAGTGCAAGTTTATAATTGCCGGCATCGGCAGCACTAAAGACCGCAGCTGGTGGAGTGCCCCCGTTGCTTGCCGAATAGGTGTAGAGCGGGCTTTGCACCGAGAGTGCGGACGCGGTGCTCCCTTGGGTGACCTGTATCTGGCAGTCCCCAAAAGATAAATCCTGCGCATTGCCGGAAGCGCCGGAAGGATAATAGGCGCCCAGCTTCCCACGTGCCGACATCAGGTTATGTCCCACAGCAGGATTATTCGGGTCGGCGACAAACCAAAAGAGATCATTGTTGACATCTATTATGCTTTCGGCGAGTGCGATCAGAAAATAGTTGGGCTTCCCATCGACGGCTTTCTGCTGCGAAGAGAGAATCAGCACATTACCGGCAGGGTCGGCAAGTGCCAGTTTGCCGATGGTGGTCAGATCCACCGTGCGTGTTGACGACTTGGCAGCTCCAGCAGGTGCCTTTTGCCCTGCCAAGAGGATGGAGCGCGGTGTGCTGACAAACGCCAGGCGCTCCTTTTCTCCTGCCGGCAAGGGTTTATGCGTCACCGCCACAGAATGTTTTCCCGGCGTGATTGAAGCCTGTACACAGGCCCCTTGCTGCACGCTGGCCACCACCTTGCCGGTCGCCTCAGAGGTGATCGACAGCCCGACAAAAAACGGATCGTCGGCCTTGATGCAGTATTCAAAGGTACCGGCATTTTTGTAGGTATAGGGGATTATGCGAGTAACCGTTGCTGCATCAGCGGCCTTGACAGCGGTTGCATCCGGCTTCAGCCGCAACACTACCGTATGATTCTCATTGGCAACCTGTGCATTGGAACCGGTCAGTTCATGCTCCCAGTACCAGGTACGTTGTGTCTGGGGACTCGACGATCCGCCGCTGTCCGAGCAGGCAGTCAGCAGTATCAGGCAGTACAGCAGCAAAAGCAGCAAAAGCAGCGCGTTCGTGCATTTCATAGCTACCCCCCTCTTGATCATATACGGCAGACACACTCAGTATCCTTGAGGCGTTGATGGAATCCAGCGGCTGATGGACGGCTCGGTGATGCCATCGTTCCGCTGCAAGGCTTCCAGGTTGGCCGCAAAGACGTCGCGCCAGTAGCTGACCGTAATCCGGGTTGCGCTGAACTGGCTGGTCCTGGAGAGGAACGCCCCCTGCGGGCTGTAAATGTCGAGATAGTACTGATATCCAAGCCCCGACTGGGTGTAGGACAGCAGATAGATATAACCGGTGTACTCGGTGGCCATGTCGATATAGCTGTAGGTTGGAGTCTGGTACTGCAGCGGTGCGAAATAGGAAGCCTGACCGTTAACAGTAAAGACAGTTGAAACCGGGTTGCCGCTGGCATCAAAGGACTGGATTCGGTTGTTGGCTGTCTCCAGCACAAGTACTGCACCATCCGGGGTCAGGGCGGCACACAGCGGACCGTTCAGCAAGCCTTCCCGCATCCCCTGTCCGCTGACTGCCGATGCAAGGGGGGCTTTGGCATCGGTTGTCGGGCCGGTCAGCTTCAGGATTTCGAGCTTGTTGGCATTGGCATTGATGCTAATCAAGGTGCCGTTATGGGTGATCAGGAGCGAATCTGAAGAGAAATTCAGACGGCCCCAGGCAATATTCGATCCAGGGGCATCATAATCAGGCTTTTTGTTGAGCGTTTTCGGATCATTCGGATCATACAACCGGATCTGGCGGATGTAATTGCCACCGTCGGCGTCAACGTAGAAGTTCATCGTGGTCGAGTTGGGGCCGTAGACGTCATACACCACCCTGAACTGGCTCTGTGCGCCATTTGAAATGATAGCGCTCGCCTCCGGATTATCGGTGGAGGAGACATTACCAAAGAAATACTTCTGCCCTGCCGATGAGCTGTTGGATGCCTGCCAGACGTAGCCCACCGAGGCGCTGTCGTTGCTGCAGGTGATATCCACGATCTGGCAAAGACTACCGGCCCCCTGTCCGCAGGACGATACCTGGACCGGCGGGGTAGTGGTCGCGGTCCAGGCATGCTTACCGCTGGCATTAATGGACATCTTTTCCTTGTGGGAATAGACCGTGGAAACGGTGATCGGCACCTGGTTCTGCGTAATGGTCAGCGAGAATGAGGTATTGGAGCCGGAGTTGTCAAACACCTGGGTGGCCTGGCCGGCCAGCCAGTCGTTGTTCGAGTAAAAGCCGACGGTCAGCGCCAGTTTGCCGCCGTAGGGAACATTGGGAACGCTCACCACAATCGGTGCCGTACGCGTGGTGGACTGCATCACCTGTTTCAGGGTGATGGGTGTCGAACAATCCACGATGTTCCCTGCGCTGTCAACGGTCTGCACCACGGCGGTCAGCTTGTAGTAGCTGGCGACTGACGGAAACCCCTCATGGTTGTCCGGGTCATGGTTGATGGTGACGCTGATATTCTTGGCTACCTTGATGGTCTTGACATAGTTCCAGGGAGAATTCATGCATTCTGCCGAAGTCTGCGAAATCTCGGCGGCACAGGCGGCGCAGCCGATGGCGTTCAGCGCCTCGCCAAAAAACGGGATTGCGTCCTCAAGCTCCGCTGCTCCAAGCGAGGTGAGCAGCGAACTCACCAGGTAGGTGGCAACCTTTTCATTCAGCAGCAGTTTCTGGCCGATTTCCACGCCGAGCTGGGCAAAGGCCTTGTAATCGGCGTAGGCAAAGGCCTGCACGATGGTAGAGAGCAGTTCACCAAACACCTCTAATCCCTCAAGAACCATCTCAAGGTTTTCCATCTCCTTGAATCCGGCATAACCAGATCCGGCACCCATGGTCAAAAACAGGCTGGGGCAGGCCAGCTCAAAAACAGCAGTCAACGTGGTACCCACCCCGGCTGTGGTGTACTGATCATTACCGTGCCCCAGGGTATCAGCGATAATCTGAACGCTGCTTGCCTGGGGAGGTACCGGTATGGTTACATCGTCTTTTGCATCACCGGCAGGTATCCCCATAGCCACCAGCTCAGCGCTGATCACCTTGCAAAACTTTACCTTGTCGGTGTCATAGCCGCTCAGCTCGAAATACTTGCTGTAACCCGAAAAAAAACTGCCGAAGCTATTGAGCGGCAGCACCTTGCCGGTCGAATCCAGATACTGCACATTGAATCCAAGGTGCCGAAGGTAGCTGTTGACCACATTCACCTTGATCAGCGGAGTGCCGCTACTGTCTGCATTCACGGAGTCGATGTCCAGGGTTAGCCCCTTGCCGCTGCAAACATCACTGACCGTATAGGTCAGGCCGGTGGCGCTCTTCTTCACCGTTGCATTGCTCACATCGGTACGGGTAACCCCGTCATGGTAGACAGCCACCTTACCGACCAGGTCGTTTTTAGAGGTTATTTTTGAGATATTGACATACAGGTTGGGGTCATCCTTGATCTTTTTAAGGGCAGCCACCAACGCCATACCGGCCGGCACCATCACACCCTGGCTGTAGGTGGGCATCTGAACAATGTTGCCCTTTGAATCACGGGCCGGATTCCCGCTCGGATCCTTGATAACCGTAGTGGTCTGCCAGTCTTCGCCTTCCGATGAAATTTCGTCGTCAACACCGTATTCGCTGCACAGCTCCATCAGGATGCCGCTGATGTAGGCACCGCTGTTCTTTTCCAGGGAGATCACTTCCGGATAGGCGTAGATGATAGAGGCTGCCGTATCGGTGGGACTGATCAGGGCACTTTCCAGGTAGGCATCAAGCGCAGAGGTGATCGGATAAGCTCCGCCGTAATACGTGGCCTTGGGCGACTGGTAACTGCTTGTTTTGCGCATCGAAAAAGCCTTGCCCAGCGCCTCCTTGGGGTGGTGAATAAACCGTGAGGCTATTTTCCAGGACGAAGTGGAAGGCTGGCCCTTGGGGACGTAGCGCACATAACACAACTGAGGCCTATCAGCCGAAAACGGCACATCCATTATATGATGAGTAAGGTGCCTGTCAGGAACCTTTGCCAGAAAACCATTGGTGTTCCTGGCCTGCGTGCGATGCTCGTCGAGGGTCTCGGTCAGCTTGTACTCCTGGCTGCCGACCCGCAGGTAGTAGTCGTATTTTGCGGTATTGAAGTGGCCATGATCGAAGTAGAGGGTCTTGGTCTCCGTTGCTCCCGCCCTCTCGGTCGAAGACCCGCAGGAGGTCAGCAGTCCGTGGGTTGACACCACCGCCCCCAGCGCTGCCATGGCTTTCATGAAATCACGACGGCTTAACCCGTTACCGGTGAACACTCTCTTTGGAAGCTGTTTCATGGATGTGATCCTCCTGACAAATGAATGTGGTGCTGGTAACAACACAGCACTAGTTTCTTCATTACTCATGTATATGGCATCAAGAGCATGAAGTGTTCAGACTCTGACCGATGTGTGTCGTGAATGAATTGATTCTTGCGCAAAACGTCACGTCTAGGACACGACAGGACGTGGTTTATGCTAAACGAAATGGAGCACCTGCGGAAGCCGACGAATACTGACGGTTTTCGTTAAATCTGACAAAAGACTGACAAACAGGGAGGCAGGGTCGCGGAGGAAAAGTCAGCTGAGGATGACCGGCGCGGAGAACAGGTAGCCGATGCCATGACGGGTCAGGATTGGGGTGTGGCCCAGTCTGATCACCGTCACCTGGAAACGTTGTTTCAGGCCAGTCCGGGAAAGGCCCCTCTAATGCCGCTCAGGATAAACTGAATCCCGAGAGAGAGGGTAATCAGACCAAACACCTTGGTCAGAACATCCATGCCGGTGTCTTTCAGCATCCCCATAATGATCGGTGAATACCTGAAGCAAAGGTAGATTATGGCGGTCATGCAGATAATCGCCGCCAGCAGTTTGATGTATAGCGAGTTGGAATGGTTCATGTTCTCGGTAAACAGAATCACCGTTGATATGGTGCCGGCACCAGTAGTGAGCGGGATGGAAATCGGAATGATGGCAGTGGAGAGCAGCTTGGAAAATGACTCCTCTGTCTCAACTGTCATCGTCTCCTGGGAGGACTTCATCATGCCCAGCCCGGTGTTCAGCAGCAGCAGGCCGCCTGCCATCCTGAAAGCATCGATACTGATCTCGAAGAAATTCAAAATCGCCATACCGCTCAGCATGGCCAGCATCATAGTGATAAACGAAGTCATGGAAGCCATGAAGCAGAGCCGCAGCTGTTCCTGCTGGCTGCGACCCTTGCAGAGCGTCAGGTAGAGGGGAATGGCGGGAATGTTATTGGCGACCGCGATCAGACCGAGTAGATAATGCTGGAATGACTGTTCCTGCATGGGCACAGACTCCTGTGGAAAAAGATGTTGCGTTACCAAATGCAGACCCACTCAGTACGATTCAGGAATCCACTTGCGGTTTGTCATTGGAGCATGGTCATCATAGCTTTCTTGCATCTGGCGCTTGGGCAGCTTGATCTTCTTGCGCTGCTTCACCTCGTAGGGAAACAGACTTAAAAAATGCTTGAGGAAGTTCAGTCGCCCGCGCTTCTTATCATCGGAACGGACGATATGCCAGGGTGCCCAGGTTGTATCGGTGGCGTCCAGCATCATATCTCGCGCCTTTGAGTAGTCGTACCAGTGTTCCAGTGATTTCAGATCCATCGGCGAAAGCTTCCACTGGCGCAGCGGGTCCTCAATGCGTGCCTCAAATCGTTTGGCCTGCTCCTGGTTGCTCACCTCTAGCCAATACTTTACCAGCTTGATTCCGCTGTCTACCACGAACTGCTCAATTGAAGGGCAGACCTGCAGAAAATGGCGATGCTGCTCCTTCGTGCAAAACCCCATCACATACTCAACTCCAGCCCGGTTATACCAGCTTCGGTCAAAGATAACCACTTCGCCGGCCGCCGGAAAATGCTCCAAGTATCGCTGTAGGTACATCTGGCTCTTTTCGCGGTCCGTCGGTGCCGGCAGGGCTACAATCCGGAAAACCCTTGGGCTTACCCGTTCGGTCAATGCCTTGATGGTGCCTCCCTTACCGGCAGCATCACGCCCCTCGAAAACCACCACCACCCGTTGACCGGTCTGTTTGACCCAATCCTGAAAATGGCATAATTCCCGCTGCAGCTTGAGTAGTTCCTTCTGATACTCCTTGCCGGTCAGCTTCCCATCGTTTTCCGCTGCAGCCTCAACGGCTTCTGTCTGATTTTGTTTTTCATTCTGTTGCATCAGCTGTTTATGCTTTTTCTGTTGTTTATCCTTCAGTTTCTTTGCCATGGGAGCCTCCCTTGTTTTTGCACTATAAACGGCCTGAATGCATGAAAACAACACGTTAGATGAAGTTGTTCAGAAGATTTTTGTAAGCAGCCTGAATCCCTGTGCCATAACCTGCTCCTTTGATAAAGCAATTACGTAGTGGCGAGTTTGTGTCCAGTATGATGTATTTGAAAAGAAATATCTTGGGAAGCCGACGAATACTGACGGTTACTGTGAAATCTGACAAAAGACTGACAAACAGGGAGGCAGGGAGGTGGAGGAAGGAGTCAGCTGAGGATAACCGGCGCGGAGAACAGGTAGCCGATGCCGTGACGGGTCAGGATCGGGGCGTGGCCTGCGGTCTGCTCGATCTTGCGGCGCAGGCGGCGGATCAGGGATTCGAGGGCGTTATGGGAAAACTCATCAAGGACGTAGCCCATGGTGGCGAGGATAGTATCGCGGGGGATTGTCTGGCCTCCTGCGGCAGCAAGGATCTGCAGAAAGGCAATCTCTTTGGTGGTGAGCGGGATGATGGCGTTGCTGGGTGAGACCAGGGTAGCATGCAGACGGTTGAGTCGCCAGCAGTCCTCCTGGTTCGATTCCCTGACCGGCTGGTCTGCCGTAGCCCGTTTGATCTTGCGGGAGATGGCGGCTGCCAGTTCCCGGCAGTCCACCGGTTTGACCATGTACAGGTCGGCCCCGGCATCGTAGCCGGCAACCCGGTCGTCTACGGCATCGCGGGCAGTGAGGATGATGCAGCGCATGGTGGTGTTCTGATAGATGTAATCGGACAGCTGCAGACCGTTCATGTCCGGCAGCCCCAGGTCGATCACCGCCACCTGAAAACGCTGCTCAGCCAGGGCGTGGTAAAACTTGAGCCCGGTATCCACCGCCACCACCTCAAACCCGACGCGGGTCAGGTATTCGGCCAGCATCTCGCGCAGTTCATGGTCATCCTCAACCATGATTACGCTGCCCTGGAAAGCCGGGGCAGGGGATGTGGCCTGCTGGTCTATCTGGCTGGCTAATGGAGTCATAGTTCCCATGATGCGCCGGTTTCGGGTGCGTTGCAACCGACGAAAACTGACAATGCTGATGTTATGCTGACAACGGCAGGCCAATGGTGGCAACGGTTCCCTTGTCCGGGCCTGGGGCCAGGGTGATATAGCCCCCCTGCTGCTCAATGATCTGGCGCACCAGCCACAGACCCAGCCCGGCACCACTGGTCCCCTGGCTGGCACTGCCACGCCGGTATTTTTCGAAAATACTTTCTGCCTCGCCGGATGAGATACCGCTGCCCTGGTCAGTAACCGTAACTATCGCCATCTCGCCGTCTGAGCTGCAGGTGATGGTGACCGCAGTTTCCGGCGGCGAATACTTGCAGGCATTGTCCAGCAGGTTCAGAAAGGCGGTCTTCAGCTGGCCCGGATCACCCTTGATAATCGGCGAATCACCAACAGGATGGAAGGCAAAAAGGCGATCCGGCCAGAATCCTTCAGATTCATCGATCACTTCATCAAGCAACGGGTGCAGCGTTATCCGCTGCCTTGTGCCGTAGGGCTCCGGTCCCTCCAGCCGATCCTTGTTCAGTGAGGTCTCCATCACCTCCACCAATCGCCTGACTGCACGCCGCATGCTGCCGTGGCGCGGCTCCGGAGGCTGGCCGTCCTCACGTTGCTGCAGTTCCAGCAGATCCAGATTGGCCTGGATGATGGCCAGCGGGGTGCGGTATTCGTGGGAGAGCATGGCAAGGAAACGGCTTTTCTGTTCAAGCGCCCGATGTTCGTTCTCAAGGGCCTCTTCAAGGTCATGCTGCTTGTGACGCAGCTCCCGTGTCATCTCGCCCGCCAGTTCCAGAGCCTTCTCTTCGGCATTGCGTGCCGCGCTGAGCGCTGCCTGTTCAGCAGCGTGTACCCGTTCGGTCAGAGCAAGGGTCATCAGCACCATGTTCATCAGTGAGGCGATCTGCACACCATGCAGGTTCCACCAGGCGATCGGCAGGACCCCCAACAGCCGCAGAAAGTGGACGGTATAGCCGATGTTGCTGACCCCGAAGGCGGCCAGGTAGAGCAGAGCTCCCGGCTCTTTGCGCCTGACCTCTCTGATACTGAGGCCGACCAGCAGGATGATGGTGATTAAAAGGGCGATCAGGGCGACCGGTGCCACAACCCCGTACAAGTCCAACGGCACCGAGAATATCAGCAGGCAGCCCAGGATGAGCTGGAGGAAAAAGTACCGATACAACCATGAACCGGGACGCAGGCGAAACAGGCGGATGGCAAACGGGGTGAAGACCGCTGTTGAGAGGCCGAAGCCGCCTCCTGTCAGATAATCGGACAGGAGGTGAGCCTGCCCCGGCAGCAGCAGCGGCAGAAAACCGGCCATGCCGATATGCGTGATAAACAGGGCCAGAACATACAGGGCAAAGTAGAGAAACAGCCGGTCCCGCAGCCGCAGGAATACTACCAGATTGATCAGACCGATCACCAGAGCAATGGCAAGGTAGCCGCCGTTCAGCAGGATGCTGCGGTTGTTGAAACTGATGATGGATGCCGGGGTGTGAATAGCGCCGGCCAGGGTCACAGCGCTGCTGGACTGCACCCGGAGATAGGCCGTGCACGGGGTGTCCGGCAACAGGGTGAACGGGATCAGGTAATCGCTGGAAAGAGGGGCCTGGTCATCTATCGGGGTATGGTCGCCCACCTGGATCGTGCGGTAGGCGGCAGGATCAGCCGGGTTGCTGCCGGTCTGGATATGGATCGTGATCGAGTCCAGGAACTGTGGTTCCAATCGCAGGTAGCCCTGCTCAGGGAACAGGGCAGTGCGCTGCATGGTAAATCGCAACCAGACCGCATCCCGGGTGTAGCTGCGGTTCAGGTTGCCGGGGAGCGGCTTGAAGCGAGCAGCCAGTGCCGGAGTCAACAGATCGTCCAGGGTCAGCTTGCCGGTGGGGTCAACCAGCTGCTCCTGGTGGCCGGCTAGCGGATAGGAGGGGGCGTCCCCCAACAGGATCGGTGCTGCAGTGGCATCAATCGAAGATTGCAGAACACCTGATAAAACCAGCGTAAGCAGTACCAATGCCAGTCGATTCATGGGGGCAGACCAGGCCTTTCAATTATGGAGTGAGGCTTTTCTTGTGTACCAGAGCCCTTACCCCGGGAGCACCTCAAGAGGAAGGTTGCTTGATTGTAGCTGAAAAGCTTTTTTCTGCAACCGGTTGCAGAGCCGGAGTTGTCTGCTATTGTTTATCAGGATGTTGATCTCACAAAACAGCTGCTGGCAAAAGGAGGGACAGATGAGGAGCAGATTTGCTGTAGTTGGAGCAGGAACTGAATACGGTCAGGTTGGGATGACTATGTTGTGGGTCATGCTGTTTACCCTTGTGTTGAGCATAGCAGGGTGTGGCAGCGATTCATCATCGCAAGCACCTGTAGACCCTACATCGGCTTACAAGAGCGCGCTGCTTGATGCCACCTGGGCAACACCGGCTGAGGTATATACCGGTTTAACCCCGATTACAGCCGACAACACAGAGCTGATCTGGGAGAACGGTGTGGTCGGCAGCCGTGTGCTGGTTGCTTCATGGATCAAAACCAGTGATGCCAAATGGTATAACGGCACTGCTGATACGAACTGCAAGCCGGAAAACTGTCCGGTCGGGGTGGATCTGTGGGTTACGGTGGCGCCGGAAATGAAAAATTTTTTCAGCGGCACGGTGCCATCACCGTTGCGAGTTGCGCAGCTGCTGGGGGTGACGCCGGAAGCAGCTCTGGAAGACCGCAGTTTTGTTGAACTCTGGGTCTCGCCAAAGGATCTGTTCCGCCCCTGTCCTGATCCTGAAATAACCGACCGGCAGTGTCAGCCCTCCAGTTATCCTGTTCAGGCCGCTGACTATCCCTACAGCATGTTCTGGAGCTTTACTGCCGATGAAAAGGTGCTTGCGGACCAGGGCGGTGTGTGGGAGTACCGCGACTACAAGGGCTGGTTTGAGAACCGGACCCAGTTTATCTACAGCTATCCCTATCCGGCCGTCTCTGCCGGTGCATCACTGCCGTACCCCTGGACCAGGTTGGGGTATACCTATGACTGGGGCAATCCCAACCATATCGGCCTGAGTGAGTTTGTGCTGCATGGCAAACGGCTCGACCAGCAGGGGCAACGGAAGCCGGCTATGGTGGGTGTCAGGTCAATCAAGACGACGGCAGAATACTTTGCGCAGTAGGTGCAGGATGATGCATTGAAAGGAGCAGACCATGGACCGCTTCATGCAGGCAGCCATAGCAGAAGCAGAAGCCGGTTATGCTGAAGGCGGCATCCCGATCGGTTCAGTTATTGTCCATAACGGCACCATTATCGGCC
>CAZYMK010000055.1:0-13978 GCA_964648885.1 uncultured Geobacter sp.
GCGCGGGCAACCGTAGGGGTGGCTGCACTGCCCAGGGGAGCCCGGGTTGAGGTTGAGGCAGTGGCGTTACTGCCATGAAGGGCGCAAACAGAACAAGCCCCATGCGCCTGGCGCATGGGGCTGTAGCTGGACCGGTGTGCGTAACTGCTGGTTAAAGGGCCTTGGTAACGGAGCCTGAACGGATGCAGCGGGTGCAGACCTTGATGGTACGGACCGTGCCGTTGTTGACCGCCTTGACCTTCTGCAGGTTAGGGTACCAGGTGGTACGGGTCTTGTTGTTGGCGTGGCTGACGTTATTGCCCGTGCTGGGGCCTTTACCGCAGATTTCACATTTTCTGGACATGAGCTTACCTCCCGTGCTGACTGAATTAAGCCTTCTAACAGAATCAGCTGTTTGATGCAAGGAAAAAACCGCACCGTATGAAAATCATCAAGGCCTTCATTTCTGCTGTCCTGCTTGCCCTGCTGCTGGTAGCAGCCCTGTTTGTGGATTTTACCTACAAGACCTTTTCTGCTGCTCCGCGCCAGCTGCATGCCGATGCGATTGTGGTGCTGGCAGGCGGTAAAGGCAGGGTTGAAGAGGGGGTCACTCTGTTCAGGGAGCGCCGGGCTGACTGGCTTTTTCTGGTTGGGGTGGATCCGATGGTCCGCAAGGCCGATCTCTACCGGCCCGGTCCCGGTGACCCGTCTGCCGAACAGGTGGTGCTGGAAAAGGCTTCCCGCAACACCCTGGAAAATGCCTTGTACGGTCGTGACCTGCTCCTGCAGCACAAGGTCAAGTCAGTGTTGCTGATTACCTCACGCTACCATCTCAAGCGAGCAGCGCTGCTTTTTAGCAACACCTTGCCGCAACAGGTCGTTATTCATCCCTATCCGGTTGACAGCAACAAGATCAAGCAGGACTGGTGGTACCATCTGGGTACCTTCCGCCTGCTTTTTTCAGAATTTTACAAATATTGTCTGTTCAGGGTCTTTTTTCTGTTCTCTCCTGCTGAGTTTCAATCGGCCAGCCCCTAGCTTTTTCAGGCAAGAACTGCTAGAAACGACACCACTATTTTGTGTTGAAAGGATACGTCTGCGATGCATTACCTGAGTACCCGAGGAGGGATTCAACCCGTTCGTTTCAAGGATGCGGTCATGATGGGGCTGGCTGATGACGGCGGCCTGTTGTTGCCTGAGTCGATTCCTGTTGTGAGCTCTGAGGAGCTTGAGTCATGGCGCTCACTTTCCTACCCGGAGCTGGCCTTTGCCATTATTTCCCGTTTTGTTGATGATATTCCTGCTGCAGACCTGAAGGAGCTGATCAACCGTTCATACGCCACCTTCAGCCATCCCCAGGTTACCCCGGTGGTTCGTCAGGACGGCGTCTACATCCTGGAGCTGTTCCACGGAGTGACCCTGGCATTCAAGGATGTGGCGCTGCAGTTTCTGGGCAATCTGTTCGAATATATTCTGAAGGAGCGCAACGAGCGTCTGACCATTGTAGGGGCCACGTCCGGAGACACCGGCAGTGCAGCCATTCATGGCGTACGGGGTAAGGACGGTATCAGCATTTTTATTCTGCACCCGCACGGCAAGACATCACTGGTGCAGGCGCTGCAGATGACCTCGGTGCTTGATGAGAATGTTCACAACATTGCGGTGGACGGCACCTTTGACGATTGCCAGGATATCGTTAAGGCCCTGATGGGCGATCTGCAGTTCAAGCAGCAGTATTCGCTGGGGGCGGTTAATTCTATCAACTGGGCACGGGTGCTGGCGCAGGTGGTGTACTATGTGTATGCCTGGCTGCAGGTGGCTCAAAAGGATGAAAAGGTGGTGTTTTCGGTGCCTACCGGTAATTTTGGCGACATTTTTGCCGGGTTTGTGGCCTGGCAGATGGGGCTGCCGATCGCCCGGCTGCTATTGGCAACCAATGAGAATAACATCCTGACCAGATGGGTGCAGGATGGTGACTATTCAGTGGGTGAGGTGGTGCAGACCGTGTCTCCCTCTATGGATATCCAGGTGGCCTCCAACTTTGAACGCTATCTCTACTACCTGTTTGGCTGCGATTCCGGGCGTGTCCGTGCTGCCTTTGCCCAATTGAAGACGGAGGGCCGGATCTCTTTCAGCGCAGATGAACTGCAGCAGCTGCAGCAGGTGTTCAGTTCGGCATCAGTGAATCGTACGCAGACACTGGAAACCATCAAGGCTTTTAAACAAGAAACCGGGTATTTGTTGGATCCGCACACCGCAGTCGGTGTGCGGGCAGCCCAGCAAATGGTTGCTGACGGCATGCCCGTGATCTGCCTGGCTACCGCCCACCCGGCCAAATTTGGTGATGCGGTTGCAGAGGCAACCGGAGAGGCGGTACCGGTACCGGCATCCATTGCCCGTCTGGAAGGGCTGCCTACCCGCTGTGAGCGGATGGCAGCCGATCTGGAACAGGTGCGTCAGTTTGTGATTGCCAGGGCCGACCTCTGAGGTTTATGCGGACGGTGTTGCAGGAGGCGTTGAGGCGCTGCCCGGTGTTCTACGTCGTGGGCGGCGCTTTTTTTTGACAGCATCAGATTGAGGAGCCGGTTGGCTGGAGGGTGCGGTCTTTCTGTCGTGGGGTTTCTGGCGTTGGCCGTGGGGTGTCTTGGCTGAGGTGACCGGTGCCTGACGGTATTTGGGACGCTTGTAATCCTGGATAAACAGGCTGTCTTCCGCCCATTCCACCGGCAGTTTGTGCTTGATGTACTCTTCAATGGCCTCCAGGTAAAAGGCGCCGTCTTCATCAGCCAGGGAGATTGCCTTGCCTGCAGCCCCGGCCCGGGCAGTACGTCCGATCCGGTGCACGTAGTCTTCGGCATCCTGGGGCAGGTCATAGTTGATGACGTGGGAGACCCCTTCAATATGCAGACCCCGCGAGGCCACATCTGTTGCTATCAGGATCGGCAACTCCCCCTTTTTGAACTGATCCAGGATAGTCATCCGTTTACGCTGTTCCACATCCCCGGATATCACCCGGCAGGGGAAATCGTTGGCGCACAGGCGATCCTGCAGCCGTTCTGCCTCTCGTTTGGTGTTGACAAAGATCATGGTGCGCGCCATGCCGTCACGGCGCAACAATCCCAGCAACAGCGGGAATTTTTCCTTGTTGGCCACATGGTAGAGCAGTTGCTCCACCCGTTCGGCAGTCATCTTTTCAGGTGTCACCGACACCTTCTGCGGCAGGTTCATAAATTCGTAGGACAGTTCCATTACCCGTTGATTCAGCGTGGCGGAGAACATCAGGTTCTGGCGCTGGTCAAAGGGGGGCAGCCGACGCAGGATATACCGCAGATCCGGGATGAACCCCATGTCAAACATCCGGTCTGCCTCGTCGATTACCAGCATTTCAATATGTTTGAGTGAGTAGACCTTCTGCTTGAGATAATCGATCAGACGGCCGGGTGTACCGATGACGATGTCCGCCCCGTCTTTCAGGGCATTTTTCTGTTTCATGTAGTCAACGCCGCCGTATATGGCCTGAATAGCAAAATCACAGTGTGATCCCAGCAGTTGGGCATCTTTTTCAATCTGCACCACCAGTTCGCGGGTAGGAGCCAGGATCAGGGCACGGGGGCGGGATGGCGAAGGTGTGGTGGTTGCGAGCAGTTTGGTGAAAAGTGTAATCAGGAAGGCGGCGGTTTTTCCGGTGCCGGTCTGGGCCTGGCCGGCAACATCCTTGCCGGAAAGAGAGAGCGGCAAGGTCTGGGCCTGAATCGGGGTGCAGCTGGTAAAGCCTGCGTCGGAGAGTCCCTGTACGACTTGACCAGGGAGGGTCAGCTCACTAAAGTTCATGCAGTGTCCTGTTGTGGTAAGAGAGTTTGTTCATCTGTAATGCTATACACCGTAAGCCGCAATCAGGCAACCTTTATGCTGGGTTAAGACCGCTTCAAGGCTAGAAATGCTTTGACAAAAGGCGTGCTGCTTCAGTAGTATGTGCGGACTTTATTTAAAGATAGGACAAGCATGCAGGCTGCGTTGGAGCTTATCGGGGAAGACCTCAAGCAGGTTGAGGAACAGTTCAGGAAAGATCTTGAATCTGAGGTTCCGCTGATCCGTAAGGTGGGAGAATATGTCCTGGCCAGCGGTGGTAAACGTATTCGACCTGCCATGCTGCTTTTAGCCGCACGGCTCTGCAACTACAGTGGTACACAGGCTATTCCCCTGGCCAGTGTGGTGGAGTTCATCCATACCGCAACCCTGCTCCATGATGATGTCGTAGACAGTGCTACCCTCCGTCGCGGCTTCGCTTCTGCCAACACCCTCTGGGGCAACGAGGCCTCGGTTCTGATCGGCGATTTCCTGTTTTCCAAATCCTTTTCCCTGATGGTTGCAGCTGGCAGTCTCGATATCCTGCGGGTCATGTCCCGAGCCACCACCATTATTGCTGAAGGAGAAGTATTACAGTTGCTCTATACCGGCGAAGTAGGGCTGACTGAAGAACAGTATGTCGAGGTGGTGCGGGCCAAGACGGCGGTGCTGCTGTCTGCCGCCTGCCAGAGCGGTGCCATTCTGGGCAATGCAACCACTGAACAGGAACAGGCCCTGGCTGATTTTGGCATGGAGTTAGGGATTGCGTTTCAGCTGATGGACGATATTCTGGACTACACCGCCTCTGAGGCTGAATTCGGCAAGAGTATCGGCCATGATCTGGAAGAAGGCAAGCTGACCCTGCCGCTGATCCATGCCTTGCGTGGTTGCAGTGTTGCCGACCGTGAGGCGGTAGCCGCCATAATTGAAAAAGACGAACTGAGCCCTGAAGACTTCCGTCTGGTGTCAGAACTGGTCAGCACCCATGGCGGCATTGATTATACCGTGGCCAAGGCCCGTTGTTGCGTTGACGCCTGCCATCAGCATCTGTCCTGTTTTCCTGCAGGGATATGCAAGGATGCGCTCCTGGAGCTTGCCGAGTACGTGGTTACCAGAAACCGCTGATCATTCCTGCCTTTGTTGTCAAATCCCGTGATGTTGTTCAATGTGTGGAGGATTGTTACATGCTGAAAAAAATGTTGGTCGTACTGTGCTGTTTTACTGCCCTTGTGGCTGGTTGCAGTAAAGATAATGCTACGCAGAAGGGCGCTCTCAAGGGTCCCGGTGAAAAAAGTCAGGCCCCCGAGATTTCAGTGGTGTCGCTTGATAATCAGCAGCTGACCTTGAGTTCCCTGAAAGGGAAAGTGGTACTGCTCAACTTCTGGGCCACCTGGTGTCCACCCTGCCGTGAAGAAATTCCCTCCATGATGAAGTTGAATACGTTTATGGCCGGCAAACCGTTTCAGATGGTCTGCGTAGCAGTGGACGAAGGGGGAAAAAAGGCGGTTGAGTCCTATTTTAAAAACTCAGGTTTCTCGCTACCTGCCTATGTTGATGCAACCGGTCAGGCTGCCAGAACCTACGGTATTACAGGTGTACCTGAGACCTTTGTTATTGATAAAAATGGAGTTATTCAGAAAAAGATTATCGGCGGCCTTGATTGGAGCAGTCCTGAAGTAATCGCTTTTCTTGAAGACCTGATGAAGTAACGGTACCCAAAGATCATGGAAACACAACAGATAACGTACCTGGGGGCATTGCTGGCTGGATTGCTCTCCTTTCTTTCTCCCTGTGTACTGCCGCTGATACCTTCATTCATCACCTATATTACCGGGCTCTCCTTCAGCGATCTGGATTCGGAGCGCCCTTCCTCCTTTGTCCGGCGGCAGACCCTGTTTCATGCGCTTGCCTTTGTGGCCGGGTTTACCCTGGTCTTTGTGCTGCTGGGCGCCTCAGCCACCTATATCGGTTCTTTTCTGCAGCAGTATATGGATCTGGTTCGCAAGGTCGGCGGTATCCTGATTATCGTTTTTGGTATTCATATCACCGGCCTGGTGCCGTTAACCCTGCTGCTTGGTGACAAGCGGGTGTCATTGAAGCACAAACCGGCCGGACTGCTGGGGAGCATGCTGGTCGGGATCGCCTTTGCGGCGGGCTGGACTCCTTGTATCGGACCGATTCTGGCCTCAATTCTGATGATTGCCGCCACAGAGGAAAAGGTAGCCCACGGGATTGTGTTGCTTCTGCTCTATTCAATCGGTCTGGGCATTCCTTTTGTTCTCTCTTCTCTGGCTCTGCATCGTTTTGTGATTCTCTTCAACCGCTTCAAGAAATATATTCGCTATTTCGAGATCGTAACCGGTCTTTTCCTGATCGTGGTCGGCGTGCTGATCTACAGCAACTGGCTTTCACGTCTGGCAGGGTATGCAAACCTGCTGTTCATGTAACAACCCATGGTCAAGCCGCATCGTTCCCAACATTCAATTCAGCTTGCTGTGAGCCAGTTGGTGGTAACCGAGGCGTTTTATGCCGGTATCCTGGAGCTGCCGGTGCAACGCTCCTTTTCCTCCCCTGGTGCCCCTGAACATCTGGTGGTTGAACTGGACAACATGTCCATCATTTTTGTGGAAGAAAACGACGTGATTCGCACCCACCCTATTCTGGAACATCGTTTCAGTATGTTTCCCAAGGGGATCGGGGTGACGCTGCATTTTGAGGTGCGGGATATTGAAGGGATTCGTGATGCCATTCTGGAAGAGGATATGGAGATCCTCTATCACCTTGAGGAAAAGCCTTACGGGGTAAAAGAAATGTGGTGTTTTGACCCGGACGGGTATCTGGTGGTTTTGGAAGAGCCGTCTGAACGACGTATGAAGGCCGGTCGCCTTTAGCAGACAACCGGCCATATCAGCGGGACTACTTTTTCAGGTCCTTCTTTTTGTCATCCCGACCCGGGAGACTGCAGCTGTCAGACATTCAGGTGGAAAAACCCATTTTCGGCAAGATGTATTTATTGACCACAAACCAGACAACCACAATAATCAAGAGTAACAAAATATCTTTCATGATCACCTCCGTATATATTGATTAATATACCATACTGACAAAAAAATGCGTACTTTTTTCAGGTGGATTTTTTAAACGGTTTACCACAGGAGCCAAGATAGATGCAGTTTCCCGCAATTGATCCTGTTTTTCTGCAGCTGGGGCCGCTGCAGTTCAGATGGTATGGTCTGATGTATGTTATCGGCTTTGTTGCCGCCTATTTCATTATAAGAAATGAAGCGCGTCGCAGAAGCCTGAAGCTAGATAGCGAGGCGGTTGCTGATCTGATCTTCTGTCTGGCCATCGGTGTGGTGGTTGGTGGCCGCTTGGGCTATGTACTGTTTTACGATCTGGCTGCCTACCTGGCACAGCCACTCAAAATCTTTGCCATCTGGCAGGGGGGTATGTCGTTTCACGGCGGTCTGCTTGGTGTGGCTGTGGCAGGACTGTGGTATGCCCGGCGTTTTGAGGTGCCGTATCTGCAGCTGGCTGACCTGGCTGCGTTGGCAACTCCGGTTGGCCTGGGCCTGGGCCGGATCGGTAATTTTATCAATGGTGAGTTGTTCGGTCGCCCCACCAGCATGCCGTGGGGGATGATTTTCCCTGGTGGCGGACCGTTGCCGCGACATCCATCGCAGTTGTATGAGGCGTTCCTGGAAGGGCTCGTACTGTATTTTGTTGTACGGTTTCTGGCGCGGCGTTTTACTGCTACGGGTACGGCCATGGCTGCTTTTTTGGGCGGTTACGGCCTGTTCCGTTTTATAGTAGAACTGTTCCGGCAGCCGGATACCCAGCTTGGGGTGTTCTGGGGTTTTTTCTCCATGGGACAGTTACTGAGCCTGCCGCTGTTTCTGGCTGGCACTCTTCTGCTGGTCTGGCTGAACAAGAAGAAACCGGCAGGAGAAATTGCACGTTGATGAAACGGATTGAGCGGGGTTACGCGGATTTTTGTAACCAAACTGCCAGCCGTTGCAAACCTTCTTCAGTAGTCACCTCCGGCTGATAGCCGAAATCACGCTTTGCAGCGCTGATATCAAACCAGTGGGCTGTAGCCAGTTCTTTGGCCACAAAGCGGGTCATGGGCGGTTCTCCCGGCAGCCTGAACCAGCCCCAGATTTTTTCACAGATGCTGCCGATGGTATAGGCTGCCTGCGGTGAGACGCTTTTAGTCACCGGTGCCACACCACCGGCAGCCAGTATCTTGTTCACCATCTCCCAGAGTGCAATCGGTTCTCCATTACTGATAAAGTAGGCCTTGCCTGCCAGCGTGCTGCCGGGAGCAAGTTTTGCTGCTGCCTGCAGGTGTGCCCTGGCAGCATTATCCACATAGACTGTATCCACCAGGCAGGGACGCGTGCCGATCCGGCGCAATCTGCCGCTCTTTCCCTTGGCAATAATCCGTGGCACCAGATGGTTGTCTCCCGGTCCCCAGATCAGGTGGGGGCGCAGCGCTGTCGTGACCAGTTCTGCTCCGTTGGCAGCCAGCACCAACTGCTCGGCCTCTGCCTTGGTCCTGGGGTAGTGGGCCTCGAAATGGACCGGGTAGGGCAGCGATTCATCACCCCCATCCACGTCAGTGCCGTCAAAGACCACGCTGGGGGAGCTGGTGTAGACCAGCTTGCCTATACCGTGAGCCCGGCAGGCAGCCAGCACGTTTTCGGTGCCGATGACGTTGGCTTGATAAAACTCGTCGTAGCCGCCCCAGATACCGGCCTTGGCTGCCACATGAAAGATGATGTCGCAGCCCTGGGCTGCCTTCAGTAATGCTTCCCTGTCCGTCAGGTCGCCCTGCGCCTGTTCGACCCCCAGTTTTTCCAGCTCCGGGTAGGTGCCACGAGAGTAGCTGCGTACCTGATCGCCTCGCTCCCGCAGCATCCTGACGATCACACCGCCCAGAAAACCGCCGCCGCCAGTGACTAAGGCTTTCATGCAGACACCCATTTTGAAACACAGAGGCACAGAGGACACAGAGAAAGTCCAAACTTTTTATCACAAACAACTTTCATTACCTTGCTGGTAATATGGTTGTTGGATTTACTGCCAGAATTATAGATTTGTTTTATGGTTTTCTCTGTGAACTCTGTGTCTCTGTGTTGAGTTGCTTTACCGGTATTCATGACATTTTCTCCGCTGCCCAGACAGCCAGCTTTTCCCGGAATATCTTGGCGTTGTGGCGGATATCCACCGGAAAGGCGGGATGGAACAGGATGGTGGTGATACCGGCGGTGTGGTGATGGCTGGCGGCAATGGCCAGCAGCTCTTTGCGCAGGCTGTCGTGGTTGCCGGTAACGCCGTTCTCCAGTTCTATGCAGACAACCGGTTGCTGATTACCCTTCAGACCCACCCCCACCAGGGCGCTGCGGAAGACCGCCGGATGGGTATTGAAGACCGCCTCCACCGGAATGGTGAACAGCGGACCATCCGATGTTTCAACCCGATGGGACTTGCGGCCACAGAACCAGAGCCTTCCCTGTTCGTCCAGCTGTCCCAGATCCCCCATGCGGTGGAAAAAGCCGCCTGCCGGGTCGCTGATCTTGGCTTGCTGGTCTGCCTCGGGCCGCTGGTAGTAGCTGCGGGTCACCTGCGCTCCCTGCACCACGATCTCCCCCACCTGTCCCGTTGCAACTTTCAGATCATCGTGCCAAACGGCAATCGGCTCGTCGCTGATCCGGATCAGCTCAACCCGCATGCCTGCCACCGGCTTGCCGATACAGACGCCGCCCCCCTGGCTGGTAATGCGGCTTGTCTCTTCCAGGATTTCCCGGCTGCCGATGGAGCAGACCGGCAGCGATTCGGTGGCGCCGTAGGGGGTGAAAATCTCCACCCCCGGCTCCAGCATGCGGGAAAATCGTTCCAGCACCGCTGCCGGAACCGGCGCACCGGCCGATATCACCCGTTTCAAGGTAGGCAGCCTGATCCCCTGTTCCGCGCCATACCGTCCAACCCGGTTGATCAAAGCTGGGGAACCAAACATGGTGGTTACGTTATGGCTAGTAATGGCACCTATGATATTGGTCGGGTCAACTGATCCGGGCCGGGTAAAATCCATCTCCGGGATCACGGCGGTCATACCCAGGGCAGGGGCAAACAGGGCAAACAGCGGGAAGGTGGGCAGATCAATCTCACCAGGCTGGATAGCGTAAACAGTTTTCAGTGCCTCAACCTGAGCGTTGAAGTTCCCGTGACTGTACACTGCCCCCTTTGGAGGGCCGGTGCTACCGCTCGTAAACAGGATGGCAGCCTGATCACTGGCTTTTGTTACAGCCATTTCAAAGGGATGATCAGGGGACTTTCGAATCAAATGGTCAAGGGTGGTGCCGCCCCAGAACAGACGTGGACCAACAGTGATGATAGTTTTGATGCTCTGTCTTGCCCAGCCGAACAATAACCGGGCGATCTGGGCCTTGGGTATGCCGATAAAGGCGCTTGGCTGTGCCTCGGCAAGACATTTTTTAAGGTTCTTGATCCCCAGTCCCGGATCAACCAGTACCGGCACCGCACCCACCTTGAACAGAGCAAAGGTCAGAGCAAAGAACTCAGGCGAAGGGGTAACCATCAGCACGGTGCGAGTTCCCGTGCTGATGCCGTGTGTTATCAGACCGTGACAGATTTTATCGGAGAGGCGATCCAGTTCCTGAAAGGTCAGGCGCCGGTTACCTTTGGGAAAGATGATTGCCGTGGTATCCGGCTGAAGTTGAGCCATTTTGGGCAGATGGGCGGCGATGTTGGTGATGTTGGTTTGAATCATCGAGCTATAACGTCGCTTTCACGCAGCAGTCGATGCCCTTCAAAAACTGAAAGCACCGCTATCCGATCTTCGGACAGACGGTAGACAATGCGATAACCTTTGAAAATCAGCTCACGGATGGCTGGACTATTGGTTTCGGATACAATCCTTCCAGCCAGAGGATTGTCAGGCAGGATTTTTTCTGTATGGTCTATCAAGGTATCAATAAAGCAGGCAGCACGTTCAAGGCTATCCCTGGCTATGAATTCTTCAATCTCCCAGAGGCGTTCCCGTGCTTCATCAGTCCAGACAAGGGTGATACTGATGCTCATGGCGTGATGCGCCTCTTGGCAAACTCTTTCTTCAGCTCTGCTGTCGTACACACTCTGCTGGATGACAGATCCTCCATCCCCCGATCAACTGAATCAAGGAATGATTTGCGGTAAACCAGCGCATCGTATTCAGCGGGAGAAAGCAACACCCCGGCCGGTTTGCTGTTCTGGGTGATGATCAAAGGATGATCAGATTGCTGCAGCTTTTTGAACCAGCTTGAAATATTGGTCTTGAATTCGGCTATCGGCACGATGTCGTTGGCAATGGACAGGGTTCGCATACTTCGCTCCTTTGTCTGTGTTTGATCTTAATTTAGACCAATGGAACGACCAATGCAAGCTGGATGCTCGCTTATGCAGCCAGCCCTGTCCGTTCCATAAACCCTCTTATCAGAGGTATCATCGCATCTTGGCGGTCTTCCAGAATATAATGCCCGGCCAGCGGGAAACGGTGCAGTTCAGCTTGGGGGAAGCGGGCCTGCCACTCGGCCAGGAAGTGGCGGTCAAACACAAAATCAAGTTCACCCCAGCAAATCAGCATCGGAACGTTCTGGAACTGGTTGATCTTGTCTGCTACCTCGCAGATCAGATCATAGTTACGGTCACCCGGTTGCAACGGAATATCTTGCACAAAGCGCAGGGTGGCGATCCGGTTTTGCCACGAGTTGTAGGGTAATTCGTACAATGCCCTGAGTTCGGCAGGCATCGGGTTTTCCTTACAGCCAACCCAGGCTGCCCCACGGCTGAAGGCGTTAAAGCCACGTACCAGCAGAGTGCCCAGCCAGGTATCGCGGCAGATACGCAGGCCCAAGGGAAACGGCTTGGCCTTGGGCAGAGGGAAGGCGCCGGTGTTCAAGATCACCAGCCGTTCGATCCGCTCCGGGTGGCGCACGGCCCAGGTCATGCCGATCATGCCGCCCCAGTCATGCAGCACCAGGGTGATCTTCTGCGGCAGTTTAAGGCTGTCCAGCAGACGTTCCAGATCAGTCACCCGCTGCGGCAGGGTGTAGTCGTAGCGGTCATCCCCTGGTTTGTCGGAAAGGCCGCAGCCGATATGGTCCGGCACGATGCAGCGATGGCTGTCACGCAAGGCCAGCACAAGATTGCGGTAGTAGAACGACCATGACGGATTGCCGTGCAGCATCACCACAGTTGGCCCCTGGCCTTCATCCAGGTAGTGATACTGCAGGCCGTCCAGATCAAGGTAGTTGCTTTTGAAGGGGTATTGTTTGGATAAATCAGTCTGCATTACCATTCAATCCCTAACATCATACAGTTCAACCCACTGCCGATTCCTAGGAAGGCAACCTTGTCTCCGGCCAGCAGCACATCGCGCTCTACTGCCAGGGCTGCAGTCAGCGGCAGAGAGACCGTACCCATGTTCCCCAGAAATTCGTAGGTGGTAAAGTCTTTGTCAGATGGTATCCCCAGGGTCTTCAGGATCATGCTCTGGTGGGCAGAGCCGACCTGGTGGCAGATCACCCGGTCAATCATGGCAGCGGTCCAGCCGACATTGGGCAGAAACGATTCCCAGGTGCGTCTGCCCAGTTCTACGCCGTGGTTCATGACATTGACCCCATCGGTTGCCATTGATTGCTGATAGCCCCCTTTGCCATCCGGCCCCACCCCCCACAGACAAAGGTTGTGGTGTCGCGGCTCGGCCTTGGTGGTGCCTCCCAGCAGACGATGCAGGTTGGTCTTGCTGAATGAACCATCAGTCAACAGCACCGCCACGGCGCCGGAACCGCCGGTCAGGGTGGCTAGTGAATTGGCAAAGTGCTGCATGTTGCGCTCTTCCAGCATCCTGGCGATCATGACTTCATTGATCTCCCGGGCAGATTCGCAGGAGACCACCAGGCCGGCCCTGATTTGGCCCAACTCGATTCGGTTGGCCACATCCAGAATGCCGTTCAGTACTCCCAGACAGGCATTGGAAAGGTCAAAGATCGCCACATCGCCGCTGACCCCCAGACCATCAGCCACCCTGCAAGCGGTAGCCGGTTCAAACTGCTCGCGGCAGACCCCGGTATAGATCAGTGCGCCGATATCCGAGGCAGCAATACCGCTGTTCAGGAGTGCCTTGCGGGCTGCCATGATAGCGCCGTGGGACAGCGGATAGCCAGGCTCCCACCAGCGCCGCTCACGGATGCCGGTCAGCGCCTGCAACTGCCCCGGCGCAATTCGCAGCTCGCGGTACAGCGGCTGAAGCCTTGCCTCAAGATCACTGCTGGATACCACCACCGGTGCCAGCTCATACTCCAGCGCCTCAATAAACACCTTGTTAAACTTCATCAGGTCAACTCCATCTGAACCGTAAAATCAATCATCTGGTAAATCAGTTTGCCATCCACCGACAGGAATCCGCTGGCAGTCAGCAATTGCTGCTGGTCATCAACCGCAGTGATCCAGGCGGTGACCTTGACCTGCTTGTTTGAAGGCACCACCTGGCCGCGGTACAGCCAGCGATGTTTCCGATGCAGGGCTACACTGGACAGAATAGCCCCCTGCTGCCAGCCCCAGCGTTCTACCGCCGCAAACTTGAGCAGCTGCTGGAACGACTCCAGTCCCAGAGAACCGGGGGTAACCGGATCCTCGTAGAAGTGGGCCTTGAAGAACCATTCATCAGGATCAACCTGCTTGATACCCCGCAGGTAGCCCAGACCATTTGGGCCGCCATCAGCAACAAACAGGTCAATCCGGTCGATCATACGCAGCATGGTGTCTGGAAAGGGGGCCCCGGTCGGGTAGGGAAGGCTTCGACTCCGCTCAGCCTCCGCCTCTGACGGCTGATATGGTTGAGCATCGCGGATGCCTACCTGCTGCGCCAGCGCCTCTTTGGAGAAGAAGCCGAACATGGTCTGCCCTTCATAGATCATCCCCTTACTGTCAGCCACGCTGAAGTCAAATTCCTGGATGATCATGCCGCCGCTGGTAGCAACCTTGGTAAGGGTGGCACAGCAGGTCAGGGTGCCGTTGTCTGGCGTCACCGGACGGTGCTGGATGGCGCTGCCACCCAGGTTGCGGAACGAGATGTCGGTAGGCGCAGTCA
>CAZYMK010000056.1:0-13896 GCA_964648885.1 uncultured Geobacter sp.
CCCTCCAAAACAGCCAGGAAAGGGGCCAATCAGATGCCGAAGCACCACCGGCCAGTGTAATGATCCCCTCTGCAGGGCCAGCGGCAAACCCCTTTTCTACCGCATCTGCACGAAAGGGTCTGACACTGGTATCGCCCGATTCGCCTTGGCTGATCATCACCAGATGTCCAGCCGGTGTGAGGGAGAGGGTGCTGTTCATCTGTTGAGGCTTTTACACCACAATCCGGTCATCGGCATAGCCGCCGTTCTCCTCTAGGGCCTCATTAACGGAGCGGATCGCCACCTCCAGCTGATCATCATCCGGCTCACGGGTGGTCAGCCGCTGCAGGGCAAGCCCCGGTGTGATGATTAATTTGACCAGAGGGTGCTGGTCATTTTTTGCACTCCATTTCAGGAATTCGTACGAGATGCCGGCGATCAGCGGCAGCAGCACCACCCGGGCCAGAGCCTTCCAGATAAACGGCCAGGCCTTGGGGATCAGGGAGAAAACCACAATACTCACCAGCATCACGATCAGCAGAAAGCTGGTACCACAACGGGGATGCAGGCGGCTGTACTTTTTTACCCCTTCCAGAGTGAGGGGTTCGCCATTTTCAAAGGCGTAGATCGTCTTGTGTTCGGCCCCGTGGTACTGGAAGACCCGCTGGATATCGTCCATCCGGGCTATGGCCCAGATATAGATCACGAAGATGATCACCCGGATCACCCCGTCCACCAGGTTGAAGACGATGTTGTTGTCACCGATCACCGGCACCAGCAGCTTGGTCAGGTAGAGCGGCAGGAAGAAGAACAGGGCAATGCCAAAGACAAAGGCAAAGGTCATGGTACCGGCCAGGGCCCAGGAGGTCAGCTCTTCTTTCTTGCTCTCGCCATTCTCGTCCACCTCTTCCTCAATCGCCTCGTTAGCAGAGAAGTTGAGCGCCCTGATCCCGATGACCAGCGAGGTGAACAGCGCCACCGCACCCCGCAGGATCGGCAGCTTGACGATCGGAAACCGCTCCGATAACGGCGGCATCGGCTCACGCTTGACCACGATCTCGCCACTGGGCTTCCGTACGGCAATGGCAATGGCACGGGGGGCACGCATCATCACCCCTTCCAGCACTGCCTGACCACCGATATTGATTTTTTCCGTCATGCCAGACTCCTGAACTGTTTGCGCACCTGTGCCGTCCTGCCGCAGCAGAACTCTCCCTCAGGGCAGGGACCGGCAACGCAGCCGGGGCCGGCGGTCATAAAGATGGTGGGGGCCACCTGCCGGGCCAGCCGCAGCATCCCCACCGCCATATCGCGGATCTCCCACTGGGCCCGCTCACAGCAACGCAGCCGGAAAAAGTGCAGCAGTTCGCGGGCATTCATGGTGATGATCACCTTGGTCTCGGTGGCATTGGGCAGCAGATAGCGGGCGTCCTCCGGCTTCATACCCATCTCAACCAGCTGGCTGTAGGCCTGATGTACCACGCCGACCGTGAAGTCAAAGATCCGCTTGGCCTCCTCGTGGGCTGCAATGGAGGGGGGCATGACCGCATCAAATCGCTCAACATGGGAGACGTAGCGCTGGGATTGCTGGGAATAGGAGGCCAGCCGGTGACGCACCAGCTGGTGGGAGGTGACCCGCGAGATCCCCTCCACCCCGAAGGAGAAAGAGGCGTGTTCCAGTACTGAGTGATGACCAAGTGACATGATCTTGTCGATGAACTGTCGGATATCGCCGCTGCCGATCTTCTCACGCAGTTCTTCAATGCCGACCGGTGAGTAGCAGAGGCGGGCCGCCAGGGCGATGGTCTGTTCAGGATCAGGGGTGTGGTGCAGAAGCTCTATGTTCATGACTGACCTCTGGATGCAAAAAGGGGGTTACGTCTGCGGATGCAGGCGCCCCCCCCTTGTGAACAACAGCTGAAAAAGCTAGGCCTGGCCGTAACGTCTTTTGAACCGCTCAACACGACCGGCGGTGTCCACCAGCTTCTGCTTGCCGGTAAAGAACGGGTGGCAGGCAGAACAGATCTCGGTGAAGATCTCCTTGCGGGTCGAACGGGTCTGGAAGCTGTTGCCGCAGGCGCACTTCACGGTGATCTCGTTGTACATCGGGTGAATACCTTCTTTCATTGCGTCCCTCCTGATTGGTGCAGCTCGTGCATAAAGCTGTCTGTTGGCGAAAGTGTAGAATATCGGATTGCCGTTAAAAAATTCAAGCTCTTTTTTGCTACTTGTTCATTGAATCCAGAAAATTCTGGTTGGTCTTGCTCTCCGAGAGCTTATCCAGCAGGAACTCCATGGCATCCACCACATTCATGGGGTGCAGGATCTTGCGCAGGATCCAGATCCGGTTGAGGGACACCTTTTCAATCAGCAGTTCCTCTTTGCGGGTACCGGACTTATTGATGTCAATGGCCGGGAAGGTCCGCTTTTCCACCAGGCGGCGGTCCAGGTGAAGCTCCATGTTGCCGGTTCCCTTGAACTCTTCAAAGATCACCTCATCCATCTTGCTGCCGGTGTCCACCAGGGCGGTGGCGATGATGGTCAGTGAGCCCCCTTCTTCAATATTACGGGCTGCACCGAAAAACCGCTTGGGCTTCTGAAGCGCATTGGCATCCACGCCGCCGGTCAGGATCTTGCCGGACGGGGGAAGTACGGTGTTGTAGGCCCGTGCCAGACGGGTGATGGAATCCAGCAGGATCACCACATCCTTTTTGTGTTCAACCAGCCGTTTGGCCTTCTCAATCACCATTTCCGCCACCTGTACGTGGCGGGTGGCCGGCTCGTCAAAGGTAGAGGAAACCACCTCTCCGTTGACCGACCGTTGCATATCGGTTACCTCTTCCGGTCGCTCATCAATCAGCAACACGATCAAGTAGACCTCGGGGTGATTGGCAGCAATTGAGTTGGCGATATTCTGGATCAGCATGGTCTTGCCGGTACGGGGCGGAGCAACTATCAGGCCGCGCTGCCCCTTACCGATCGGCGACATCAGCTCCATCACCCGCATGCCGTAGTTGTCCGGCGCGGTTTCCAGCTTGAGCTTCTCTTCCGGGTAGAGCGGGGTCAGGTTGTCAAACAGGGTCTTGTCCCGGCCCGCCTCCGGCGGCTCAAAATTGATCGTCTCCACCTTCAGCAGGGCAAAGTAGCGCTCACCTTCTTTGGGAGGACGGATCTGACCGGAGACGGTATCGCCGGTGCGCAGGTTAAAGCGACGGATCTGACTGGGGGAGACATAGATATCGTCAGGGCCCGGCAGGTAGTTGTAGTCCGGAGCGCGCAGAAAGCCGAAACCATCTTGCAGAATCTCCAGTACACCTTCACCATAGATCGAACCGTTCTGTTCGGTCTGGGCATTCAGGATGGCAAAGATCAGATCTTGCTTGCGCAGACCTGAGGCCCCCTCGATATTCAGTTCACGGGCAATGGCGTTCAGTTCACCAATTTTTTTGTTCTTCAGTTCCTGGAGGTTCACGACCGGGGTCTCCTGCTGGTGGGATGTGATTGGCCCACAACGGGGCACGGGGATGTGCATGACAGCACAAAGGCATGCTTCAAGGTTTTTTTAACTATCACTGGTCTGTTCAAATCGTTCAAAGGTATGTCGTCAAGCGTTATGCCGGTAAGTTCTCAGTGTAAGGGTATTCAGTTAGGAGCAGAGCTATGGATTCGGAAACAGGCAAAAGCGGGTGGTTACCACTGAAGATTTGAAACGTTAAACACAACCCCGTACCGCTGTCAACTGTAAATTAATCTTCCTGGCTGCTCAGGGCAACCGCTCTGGCGGATAACTGCTTGACCACCCCACCGCTTAGGGCTATAAGCAATGCGTGTTATTTCACCGCTATGCATAGATAAATACTCCTTTTTTCAGGCAGGTATCACGATGTACGGACAATCCCTCCTTGACGCTGTCGGCAATACGCCGCTGGTACAGATCACAGCCATTGCCCCCAACCCCGCTGTCAGGATTCTGGCGAAACTTGAAGGCAATAACCCCGGCGGTTCAGTCAAAGACCGTCCTGCCCGTCAGATGATCCTGGCGGCAGAAGCGTCCGGTGAACTGACCCATGACAAGATCATCCTGGAGCCAACCTCCGGCAACACCGGCATTGCCCTGGCCATGATCGCCGCAGCCCGTGGTTACCGCATCAAACTGGCCATGCCGGCCTGTGTCAGCATGGAACGTCGCAGTATTCTTGAAGCCTACGGCGCCGAGATCGTGCTCTCACCCGGTTGCGAAAAGACCGACGGTGCCATCCGCCTGGCCCACAAGATCTACGCCGAAGCACCGGGGCACTATTATATGCCCAACCAGTACGATAACCCCAACAACCCCCTGGCCCACGAACTGACCACCGGACCTGAGATTATGGCCCAGAGCGAGGGAACGCTGACCCACTTTGTGGCCGGCATGGGTACCGGCGGCACCCTGATGGGGACTGCAGCCTACCTGCGCCGCCATGCACCTGAGGTGGCGATCATCGGTATTGAACCGAACCTGGGCCATGCGATCCAGGGGCTTAAAAACATGCAGGAGGCGATTGTGCCGGCCATCTACCGCGAAGAGCAGCTGAACCGCAAGATCGTGATTGATGACGACACCGCCTTTGAAACCGCACGACTGCTGGCAGCCAAGGAGGGGATTTTCTGTGGCATGTCCGGCGGCGCAGCCATGGCCGGCGCCTTCCAGTTGGCGCAAGAGCTGCACGAAGGCGCCATTGTGGTGATCATACCTGACCGTGGTGATCGCTACCTCAGCACCAATCTGTTCAAGTCCATGTGCGCTATCTGCCCGCCCTTGATCATGGCTCTTGACCCTGCCCCCCTGCCCTTGCTATCTTTATACACTTTTTTCACATCCTCACCGCACGGAGGCTCACCGTGACCTTTCAAGACCTGATTCTTTCACTGCAAGGCTACTGGGCACGCCAAGGCTGTGTCATTCAGCAGCCCTACGACACTGAAAAAGGGGCCGGCACCTTCAACCCGGCCACCTTTTTGCGCGTACTGGGACCAGAGCCCTGGAACGTGGCCTATGTAGAGCCATCCCGCCGACCAACCGACGGACGCTATGGCGAGAATCCCAACCGCCTTCAGCATTACTACCAGTTTCAGGTAATCATGAAGCCGTCCCCCACCAACATCCTGGACCTGTACCTGGACAGCTTGCGGGCCTTCGGTATCAACCCGAACCAGCACGACATCCGCTTTGTAGAGGATGACTGGGAGTCCCCTACGCTGGGGGCCTGGGGGCTGGGATGGGAGGTCTGGCTGGACGGGATGGAGATCACTCAGTTCACCTACTTTCAGCAGGCAGGCGGCATTGACCTGAAACCGGTATCAGCCGAGATCACCTACGGCTGCGAGCGGATCGCCATGTACCTGCAGGGAGTGGACAACGTCTATGACCTGGAGTGGGTCAAAGGGGTCAAATACGGCGATATTCACCACCAGACCGAGGTGGAGTTTTCCCGCTACAACTTTGAAGAGGCCGATGTGGCGCTTCTGCTGGAACTTTTCGGCAAGTACGAAGGGGAGTGTATCCGTCTTGCCGAGAAGGAGCTGATCTTCCCGGCCTACGACTTTGTCATGAAATGCTCCCACACCTTTAACCTGCTGGATGCACGCGGCGCCATCTCGGTGACTGAACGGGCCTCCTACATCGGCCGGGTACGCAACGTGGCCCGGCTCTGTGCCGAGGGTTATGTTCGCCAGCGGGAACGTCTGGGCTATCCGATGCTGAAAGGGGGGAACTAGGCCATGTCAAAGGAACTGCTGCTTGAAATCGGCGCCGAAGAAATACCGGCCGGATTTGTCCCCAAGGCCCTGGCGGCCCTGGAAGAGATGGTACGCAAGGAATGTGCCGCTGCCCGGCTCGAAGTGACCGGCATCAGGACCATGGGCACCCCCCGCCGTCTGACCCTGGTGGTAGAGGGGCTACCGTCAGTCCAGCCCGATGCTGAAGTCACGGCCATGGGACCGTCAAAAAAGGCCGCCTACGCCCCTGACGGAACCCCCACCAAGGCGGCTGAAGGGTTTGCACGGGGTCAGGGGGTGGCGGTCAGCGAGCTACAAATAGTCACCACCGACAAAGGAGAGTACCTCTGCGTCACCAAACAGGAGCAGGGACGTCCCACCCATGAACTGCTGGCAGAGCTGCTGCCCAGACTGGTAGCTGCCATCCCGTTTAAAAAATCAATGCGCTGGGCTGATCTGGATGTCCGCTTTGCGCGCCCGATCCACTGGATAGTGGCACTGTTTGACAGTGTAGTGGTGCCGTTTTCCTTCGGACCGATCCAGAGCGGCAACATCTCACGGGGCCACCGCTTTATGGCCAACAGCACCTTTCCGGTACGGGATTTTGCCCATTATCTTGAAGAGTGTGAACGTCACTTTGTGATCGTTGACCAGGAGCGGCGCAAGGAAACCATCCGCAAGGAGACCCACCGGATAGCCAAGACCACCGGCGGCCACCTGCTGCCGGATGAGGCGTTACTTGATGAGGTCACCTATCTGGTGGAATACCCCAGTGCCATCATCGGCACCATCCCGGCTGAATTTCTGGTGGTGCCCAAAGAGGTGCTGATCACCTCCATGCGCTCTCACCAGCGCTACTTTTCGGTGATTGATGAGGCCGGTAAGCTGCTGCCCTATTTCATTACCATCCCGAACACCCTGGCCGAAGATCCGGCGGTGGTGGTCAAGGGCAACGAACGGGTGCTGCGGGCCCGCCTCTCTGATGCCCGTTTCTTCTTTGACGAAGACCGCAAGATCCGATTGGAAACCCGGGTTGAGCAACTGAAGAGTGTGGTCTACCAGCAGAAACTGGGTACCTCCTTTGAGAAGATGGAACGGTTCAAGGCGCTGGCAGAGGACCTGGCAGCGCTGCTGAACCCTGCGATCAAGCAGCAGACCGCCCGTGCTGCACTGCTCTGCAAGGCTGATCTGGTCTCCGGCATGGTGGGTGAATTTCCGGAGGTACAGGGGATCATGGGGCGTGAGTATGCCCTGCACGACGGTGAAGATCCGGTTGTTGCCAATGCCATTGCCGAACATTATCTGCCGACCCAGGCAGGCGGCGAACTGCCCGACTCTGACTGTGGTGCCTTTGTCTCTTTGGCAGACAAACTGGATACCCTCTGTGGCTGCTTTGGCGTCGGCCTGATCCCCACCGGTGCAGCCGATCCCTACGCCCTGCGGCGCGCCACCATCGGCATGATCAGCATCATCATCGACCGAGCCTACAGCCTCTCGCTGCAGAGCCTGGTTGCTGGAGCCCTTGAGCGTCTGGCCCCCAAGCTGAACCGGCCTCAGGAACAGGTTCAGCAGGAGGTACTGGAGTTTTTCAAGGGCCGGTTTGTCAACCTGATGGGTAACAGCCATCGGGCCGATGTGGTAGAGGCCGTGGTTGCAACCGGTTTTGACAACCTGGCTGACTGTGCCGAGCGGATTCGCGCCCTTGACACCTTCCGCCAGCGTGAGGACTTCCAGCCGCTGACGGTTGCCTTCAAGCGGGTCTGCAACATTGTGAAAGAAGGGGTCGATACGGCTGTGGATCCGGCCCTGTTCAAGGATGAGGCCGAGCATACCCTCTACCGTGTACTGCAGGAGACCAGCACCGCTGCCCTGCAGCGGATCGACCGGCGACAGTATCTTGACGCACTGGCCGACATTGCCGGTCTTAAGTGGGCGGTTGATGCCTTCTTTGATGCGGTCATGGTTATGGCCGAAGATCAGGCTGTCAGAAATAATCGTCTGGCACTTCTGACCGCTATCAACCGTCTGTTCAATCGAATTGCCGATTTCAGCAAGCTGGCAGGATAACCGTTTCCAACTCACCGTACTACGGAGGGACACCATGTCATTCACGGCTCGAATCATCACCGGCAATGCACTTGTCGTTGTACTTGCGGTCCTGCTGCTTACGCTGCTGAACACGTCCGGCAGCCTGCTGAACGCCCTGGCGCTGGGGGCAGTCCTGTTGCTGGGATCATCGGGCGTACTCTGGTATCTCTGCAGCCAGGCCTTCAAGCCGCTGGAAGCAATTGTTGATGCCATGGAAAAGGCGGCAGCAGGCGACCTGTCTGTCCGGATCAAGGTGGCAGGCAGTGGCGAGATTCCTCGGCTTGCCAACGCCTTCAACATCATGCTGCAGGATATCAACAACGCCATGCGCAAGTTTTTCAGCGTGGCTGATCTGGTCCGAGATTCGGTTGTACTGGTGCAAAACACCACTGCCGCCCTGGCTGATGCCTCGGAAGAGGTGGCGCTGCAGGCCGGCACCATCGCCACTGCCAGCGAAGAAATGTCGGCCACCTCGTCAGACATCGCCCGCAACTGCCTGTATGCTGCCGAAAACTCACAACGCGCCACAGACCAGACCACCGGCGGTGCCCAGATCGTCCGCAGCAGCGCCCAGGTGATGGAAAACATCGCTCAGCGAGTCATGCAGTCATCCGCCACGGTTGAAAGCCTGGGGCAACGCTCCGACCAGATCGGCGCTATTGTGGGTACCATTGAAGATATTGCCGACCAGACCAACCTGCTGGCCTTGAACGCTGCCATTGAGGCGGCCCGGGCCGGTGAGATGGGACGCGGCTTTGCCGTGGTTGCGGATGAGGTGCGGGCACTGGCTGAGCGCACAACCCGTGCCACCAAAGAGATTGCCGGCATGATCAAGACCATCCAGGCCGAGACCCAGTCTGCGGTCGGCTCCATGTATGAAGGGGTTGAACAGGTCAAAAAAGGGACCACTGAGACGACCCGCTCCGGCGAGGCCCTTGAAGATATCCTCAACAAGATCAACGAGCTGTCAATGCAGATCAGCCAGATTGCCACGGCGGCAGAAGAGCAGACGGCCACCACCAGCGAGATCACCTGCAACATCCAGATGATCACTGAAGTGGTCAACCGCAACGTGGATAATGCACGCGGTACCACCGAAGCCACCACTAAACTGGCCCACCAGGTGGATGAGTTGCACCAGCTGGTGGGGCGTTTCAAGCTGGCCAGCGCACTTGAGTGGGAAGACAGCTTCTCAACCGGCATCCAGAAGTTTGACAATGAGCACAAGGCACTGTTCAAGATGGTCAACGATCTGCATGACGCCATGCAGCAGAAACGGTCCAAAGAGGCCATCGGTCAGATCCTGCGTGAACTGGCCGACTACACGGTGAACCACTTTGCCGGTGAAGAAGAGCTGTTCGCCAAGACCCGTTACCCTGAAGAGGAGGCCCACAAGCGACTCCACAAGGCGCTGGTGGATCAGGTGGTGGAGCTGATCGGCAAGTTCCAGAGCGGTGAAACGCTGCTGACCCAGGATGTGATTACCTTCCTGCAGAAGTGGCTGATTGACCATATCAAGGGGCAGGACAAGAAGTACGGACCGCACCTGCATAAGCACGGGATCAAATGATTGCGATAATTGACTACGGTATGGGCAACCTGCGCTCGGTCCAGAAGGGGTTTGAAAAGATCGGCGCCGAGGCGGTGGTAACCAGCAACCCCGCAGATCTGCTGAAAGCAGACCGTATAGTACTGCCCGGTGTTGGCGCCTTTCGGGACTGCATCCACAACTTGCAGCAAGGCGGTTTCGTAGAACCGATTCTGCAGGTGATTCAGCAGGGCAAACCGTTTTTGGGCATCTGTCTGGGGCTGCAACTGCTGTTTAGTGAAAGCGAAGAGTTTGGACTACATCAGGGACTGGGAGTGATCCCGGGGCGGGTGGTCCGCTTTCCGGAGGGGATGAGCGAGTCTGGTGAAAAGCTGCCGGTGCCACACATGGGCTGGAACCAGATAGCGCTGCAGGGGGATACCTCGCTCTTTCACGGTATTGCTGATAGCAGCAACGTCTACTTTGTTCACTCCTACTATGTGATGCCGGATGATCCGGCGATGGTGGCCGCCACCTGCAGGTACGGAATTACCTTTTGCGCTGCCATCCGTAAGGAAAACATCATGGCCGTGCAGTTCCACCCGGAGAAATCACAGGCCATCGGCCTGCAGATGTTGAAAAATTTTGCCGAGATGAAGGACTGATATGATTGTAATACCTGCCATAGACCTGAAAGAAGGTTGTTGCGTACGCCTGGAGCAAGGCGAGATGCACCGTGACACCGTGTTTTCCGACAATCCGGCTGAACAGGCCCTGAAGTGGCAGCAGGCCGGTGCCGAGCTGCTGCACCTGGTTGATCTGGATGGTGCCTTTGCCGGCGAACCCCGTAATAAGGGGGCGATTGAGGCAATTCTCAAGGCGCTTTCTATTCCGGCCCAGCTAGGGGGCGGCATCCGCGATATTGCCACCATTGAGACCTATCTCTCCCTGGGGCTGTCCCGGGTGATCATCGGCACCGCTGCCCAGCGTAACCCCGAGCTGGTGGTGGAGGCCTGCCGGAAATTCCCCGGCAAAATTGTAGTAGGGATCGATGCCAAAAACGGTATGGTGGCAGTGCAGGGCTGGGCCGAGGTAACCGGTGTCACTGCGGTAGAACTGTCCAGAAAGTTTGAGGACTGCGGCGTATCCGCCATCATCTATACCGACATCAGCCGCGACGGTATGATGGCAGGCCCCAACCTTGAGGCTACCAAGGCACTGGCAGAGGCGATCTCGATCCCGGTGATTGCTTCCGGCGGGGTATCATCACTCAAGGATATCGAAAACCTGATGGCCATTGAGGCTAGCGGTATCAGCGGCGCCATCACTGGTAAGGCGATCTACACCGGGGCGATCAACCTGGCCGAGGCGATCAGTCTGACCAAAAGGGGGCTCTGAAGGAGGTTTTAATCTATGCCTATAACGACACAGTGCACTATACAACACGGCATGATCAGGCTGCCTGCTAACCTTGGCCTTATTGATGGCATGAAAGTGCTTGTCAACATAGAGCCGGTAACGACCAAGGCCTCAAAAAAGGTCCTTGCACGCAAACTGGCCGGCAGTTGGAATGATGACAGCAGTATTGGTAACGTTTTTAACGAGATTGACAAAGAGCGCCATTCGTATTTTGGCCGCGACATTGAAATCAAGGCATGATTCTGCTGGACACAAATATTGTTGTTGCCTACCTGAACGGTAAAGAGCCTGCTGTTTCCAGAGTAATCGATAACATTAGCAAGATTGCATTGAGTACTCTGGTTGTTGCCGAGCTTGATTATGGCGCTAAAGCCTCACAGCATAGCAGCCGTAATCTTGCAGCACTCAACCAGTTTGTTGCGCTGGTTCGCATCATACCGTTTGACCTTGCCTGCGCCCGGATGCTGGGCACCATCAAAAGCAATCTGCGTAAGATAGGCAAACCAACTGGTGAGGTTGATGCAATGATTGCAGCATTAGCAATGGTTCACAAGGCCGAACTGATCACTGGAAACACTCGACACTTTGAACATATTGAGGGGCTGAAGCTTTCAAGCTGGTAAGTCCTGCTGCAGAGAACGCTCTGTCCGGTTTATGAAGAAGTGTAAAGTTCCAACATTCCAGCCATCCATCTGGTTTGCCATGTTGACCGGCTCACGCGCACACACGCTGAGGCTGGTCAACAGGTAGTAAAACAGAAGAGTATTTTATTGTGAAGACGAAAGCAAAATGGATTAATTTAGCTGTAAAACCGCACTTTTCATGGCCAGATACTTTCGTCGAAATTCCATTTGGCACTTGTAAGATAGTTTTACAGCCGAGAAGAGAAAACTCATCCGCTGCTGTATCCATCTTTAGCGAGGAAGGATTGACCTTTGAAAAAGGTGGAGAACTTCTATACAAGTTTCTGAGTAGATTGGCCTGGTCGAAAAATGGAGGGATCGTAGAGAATTTTATTTGCGGATCAAATCATCCTACACAGCCGGGGCCAGTTGGGCAAGGAACCTATGGGGTTTCGGGATTTTCGCAAGTACAACCAGAGGATTATCTTTACCTGCCAATACCAAAATCAGATAAAGCAGCACTGGCATTAGGGCTATTTAGGGAGGCGATGAGCTTAAATTCAGTGCCTTATTCTTTTTTAGGGTACTTCAAAGTTATTAACATTTGCTTTGAGTCTGGCCCAGAACAGAAAGCCTGGATAAACAAAAACTTATCTTCTATTAAACACGAACCAGAACTGAAACGTTTAAAACACCTCCAGAAAAATGAAAGCGACATAGGCGCATATTTATATCATCAAGGACGCTGTGCTGTAGCTCACGCATTTGACAAACATATTGCCAACCCAGACAGTTACATTGATAAACGCAGATTGGAAGATGACATTCAACTTATGAAAGTATTTGCCGTAAACTGCATCGAGAAAGTCTTGGGTGTAAAGTCAGTCTCTTCATTCTGGGCATATTTAAAGACCAAACCTGGTGAAACAGAAGAATTACTGGTTAAACATGTTAATGATTCAGGGCTTGTATCTTACATTCCCTATAAAAATCGAGCATAACATTCGGGTTTGTTTTCCCGATACGCACCACAGCACCCTTAAGTCGCTGGCCAACAAAACAAAAAAGGAGTGAGGCTTGAATATCATTTCGGTTTTTAAAATTATTTTAATTTCTATTTTTTTATCAGGCTGTGGTTCTAAATATTATATGAAACCGGATGCTTCGGTAGAGATGGAGAATTTTGTAGTCCCAATGCTTACTGCTCAAAAAGTCACATTGGTAAATACTCAATCTTTTAATGACAACATAGTTATACTCAGTCGGGCTGGTGATACTGGTTATGCTAATCCTAAATATTTTACAGATATAGCTATCACTATTACTGCTCGTGAACTGAGTAAACGCGGAATTGAAATAACAAACAATTCTGCAAAATTACTAAAAATATCAGTAGACTATATAGCTACAGACTTGGGTTGGAATATTGAATCTAAGGTAGTCATGAGTGTTGAAACAGGTAATGGCTACACTGCTAAATACACTGGTATAGATTCTAAAACTAGTTGGGGGCCGAGAGGAGCATCAGACCAATACAGCACCGTGCTAATGAGAGTTGTAGGGGCAATGCTAACAGACAAGAAGATTATTAAATACCTATCAGACTGAGCAAGGCCGGAATCTTAACCATTGACACCAGACAAAATATTGTTAGAGGGTTTCATCCAGACAGAAGCACCGACCTAAAACCACCAGTATTTTCAACGTTATTAGCTTGAAAAGGAATCAAAAAGTCAATGTTAACCAAACGCATCATACCCTGTCTTGACGTCACCGGCGGCCGGGTAGTTAAAGGGGTCCAGTTTCTGGAACTGCGCGACGCCGGTGATCCGGTAGAGATTGCAGAATCTTACGATCAGCAGGGGGCTGACGAGCTGACTTTTCTGGATATTACCGCCTCCAGCGATGGACGAGACACCATGGTGGATGTAGTACGCCGCACTGCCGAGCGGGTCTTTATGCCGCTGACCGTTGGTGGCGGCATACGGGCCGTAGAGGATATCCGCCGCATGCTGAATGCCGGTGCCGACAAGGTCTCGATCAATACGGCGGCAGTCAGCCGGCCCGAGTTTGTGAACGAGGCGGCTGAGCGGTTCGGCTCCCAGTGTACGGTGGTGGCGATTGATGCCCGCCAGGTGCCGGGTGAGCAGCGCTGGGAGGTCTATACCCACGGCGGTCGCAAGCCAACCGGCATTGACGTGGTGGAATGGGCTACCCGGATGGAAAGGTACGGAGCCGGTGAGATCCTGTTGACCAGTATGGACCGGGACGGCACCAAGGATGGCTATGCCCTGGCCCTGACCAGGGCAGTAGTGAATGCCGTCTCGATTCCGGTGATCGCTTCCGGTGGGGTCGGCAACCTGGAACACCTCTACGACGGCTTTACGGCTGCCGGCGCATCGGCCTGTCTGGCTGCCTCAATCTTCCACTTCCGACAACACACTGTGCAGGAAGCCAAACAGTATCTGCAGGGACGCGGCGTCCCGGTCAGGATGGTCTAGT
>CAZYMK010000057.1:0-13855 GCA_964648885.1 uncultured Geobacter sp.
CCGCCCTCTGTTCAATGGTTGTCGGCGCCATGGACGGTGCCTTTGCCTATCTGGTGCAGCCGGTTTTGCAGAAGATATTTGACGGCAAGGATACCTCTATCTTTCTGCTGGTGCCAGTGGGGATCATTGCGCTGTTTGTGCTGCGGGGAATCTGCCGCTTTACCTACGATACCACCATCAAACTGGCGGGCCAGAAGGCGATTCAGGATATCCGCAACGACCTCTACAGCAGCACCATCCGCAAGGATATGACCTTTTACAACAAACAGGCCACTGGTGAGCTGATGTCGCGTATGACCAATGACATCGGTATGATGCAAGAGGGGATGGCCAATGTGGTCTGCGGCCTGTTCCGTGATCTGATCTCCTTTACCTCTCTGCTGGTGGTGATCTTCTACCGCAACTGGCAGCTTGCCATCCTCTGCTTTGTCGTGTTGCCGGTCACCATCTATCCTGCCCAACTAATCGGTAAAAAAATAAAAAATGCCGCCCGGCGCAGTCTGGATGTGATGGGGGGGATCGGTGCCATCCTGCAGGAGACCTTTTCCGGCATCAAGGTGATCAAGGCCTTTGGGCTTGAGGATACCGTAGTTGCCCGATTCAGAGCTGAAAACCTGGCGTTTCTGGGGCAGTACAAGAAGTTCATCAAGTATGAATCGCTGGCCATGCCAGTTTCAGAAATGATCATATCACTTGGCATAGCTGCCGTTGTCTGGCTTGGTGGCAACCAGGTCATGTCAGGCAGGATGAGCGCCTCAGAGCTGTTCTCCTTTATTGCCGCCATGATCATGCTGTTTAACCCGGTGAAGAAGCTGCAGGGCTCCTACAATACTCTCCAGCGTTCTGCCGGAGCTGCAGAGCGTGTCTTCCAGCAGATGGATGCACCGCGTACCGTTATTGAGTGTGAGTCGGCAGTGGAGGTTAAGCGGGTCAGCGGACGAGTAGCTATTTGCAATGTCAGTTTTGGCTATGGGGAAGAACGGATCCTTGAGGGGATTAATCTTGCTGTCGAGCCAGGGACGATGGTTGCCCTGGTGGGACCGTCCGGTGGTGGTAAGTCCACCCTGGCTGCGCTCCTGATGCGGCTGTATGATGTTGAGGAGGGGCAGATTCTGCTGGATGGCCGCGATATTCGGGAATTCAGTCTGAAGTCCTTGAATCGCCAGTTTGCCCTGGTGGATCAGGAAACAACCCTGTTTAACGACACCATTGCCGGTAATATTCGTTACGGCAAGCCGGATGCTTCTGATGCAGAGGTTGAGGCTGCGGCACAGGCAGCCTACGCTCATGATTTTATTCTGGAGCTGCCAGAAGGTTATGATACGAACATTGGTGATCGCGGTGTGCGACTGTCCGGGGGGCAGCGCCAGCGGATCTGCATTGCCCGGGCGCTCCTTAAGGATGCACCGATTCTGATCCTGGACGAGGCCACCAGTGCCCTGGATACTGAAAGTGAAAAGATGGTGCAAAAAGCACTGGATAATTTGATGCAGGACCGGACTACCTTTGTGATCGCTCACCGGCTTTCAACGGTGATGCATGCCGATACCATTGTGGTGCTTGAGAAGGGAAGGATTGTTGAGTCTGGAACCCATAGCGATCTGGTTGAGGGAAGTGGTATCTACAGCAGACTACACTATCTGCAATTCAGCAACTCCTTGGAAACATGATCAGGATACATACAGCATATGCCGCAAGCTATTGACCATGCTACCCGCACGATTTTGCAGCGGTGCAAGCACATATTGATTATTCAGACCAAATTTACCGGCGACGCCATTTGGTCATTGCCGTTTGTTGAAAATATAAGGCAGAATCTTCCTGAAGCTGCCATTACAGTTGCCGTTAAACAGGGAAACGAACCGCTATTCTCAGCAAATCCGTCCGTTGATGACGTTATCGGACTACCATACAATCAGATCAAACGAGGATTTACAGGATTTCGGCGCTTTATTAGATTTATTAAGCAGTTGAGGGCCACAAGGCCTGATTGCGTTATTGATCTTACCGATGGAGATCGTGGTGCTCTTATGTCGTTTTTTTCAGGAGCCAATCTCCGTTTTTGTTTTTCCGATCAAAAACAGCACCGGCACCTGTTATACAGTCATATAATCCGACCTGTCACAAATCGCCATATGGCACTTTATTTTGACGACTTTCTCGCAGCGCTTGGCCTTGAACAGCATATACGCGATATCCGTCTGAAAATATCCTCTGATGCTTGCAAACGCATGGCTCACAAAACAGACAATCTGTTTAGCCATGGAACACGAAAGAAAATTTTGATACATCCGGGTTCTAGGGTGCCGCTGCATCAGTGGGGCGCGCTCCATTATGCCCGGCTTCTGGATATATTGACACCAAGATATGACGTCTGTATCGCCGGGGGACCTGGAGAGCAGACACTGGTTGACGAAGTATTGCGACACGCCACCACTACGCCGGTTCTGGCCTCCACGGCACTCAGTCTCGATGAGTTTTCAGCCCTGTGCAGTTGCGCTGACATTTTTGTCGGAAATGACAGTGGCCCTATTCATGTTGCTGCCGCATCTGGAACGTTTGTTATTGGTCTGTATGGCCCGACATCCGATTCTTACTCTGGTCCTATTACACGTAGAAAATACATTTTTGAAGCCAGCAGATTGCAATGTCATCCCTGCGTAAGGGTTTACTGCGCCTATGAACATAAAAAAGCATGTCTTGAGCTTATAGCTCCTGAAGATGTAGCACAAAAAATTGATGATACATTGCTTGCAGTCGAGAAGATGGCATGACATTTAAAATGCATGCGTTTCTAATGATTTAACCAAATTCAGTAACAGTATGCATTGAGGGCAACAGCCGTCATGAGTGCACGGTTCTGAATGTCAGGCCAGTACACATAACGCGCAAGCTCATAAAAACGTGGATACTAACTAATATGGGAAGCGTCTTGCATTGCATTTCAGGTACAAAAAATGAACGTCTTCTGCACACTTTGCTCAAATACCACACAGCCGGTTTTTACGCAGCGTATCCTGCACAAGTACGATTGTCGCTATTTCCTGTGCGCCACCTGCGGACTGCTGCAGACGGAGGAACCTTTCTGGCTTGAGGAGGCATATTCCTCCTCCATCGCCCTTGCTGATACCGGCATACTGCAACGGAATATCAAGAATGCCGGTCAGCTGGCAAAATTGCTGTTCCTCGCTTTTAACCCGCACGCCAGCTATGCCGATATTGCCGGTGGCTATGGGCTGCTGGTCAGGCTGATGCGGGATAAGGGTTATGACTTTTTCTGGCACGATCACTATACCGAGAACATACATGCCAGAGGCTTTGAAGCGGATCTTTCCGGCAACACTGCCTATGAAGCCGTAACGGCTTTTGAAGTGCTTGAACATATCAGAAACCCGCTTGAATTTATCAGCACTACACTGCATGACACCAATACACGCACCATCATCCTGTCAACGGAGCTCTTTACAGGGAAAGCACCGCAACCTGGCAACTGGTGGTATTACAGTTTTGCAACCGGTCAGCATATCTCGTTTTATCAGCTAAAAACTCTGGCTTTTCTGGCTGACATACTGGGCCTGGCCTTATTTTCGCATAAAAACGTGCATATCTTGACCGACCGGAAGCTGCGCCCCGCAATGCTGAAGCTGGCGCTATCTTCGCGCACAGATTGGGTGCTGAATCGTTGTATGAAAAAGAAACTGACTTCAAAAACCAGGGATGACCATAACCGGTCACTTTTGTGCTGATCTGTTTGGCGCAAATAGACAAGGACACAGATTAGATGAAGATCGGCATACTTCTCGTAGACTTCAGTCCGGGCCGCATGGGCGGCGTGGAGACTTACGTGCGCAATCTTATTCAGCATCTGGTCGCCATTGATCACGAGAACAGCTACACCCTGATCTGCCACGACGGAAATGCCGATTACTTTGCCGATCTTGCAGGCCGTGTCACCTTCAAAATATTTGCCAACCGCAAAAAATCCCCCAGTCGGCTTGCCCGCAGCCTGGTGCGCAATGTTTCCGGCATTGACCTTATCCAGGTCGCCGTTGACCGGCTGGGGCTGGATCTGCTGCACAACCCGTTTACCGCAGTGCGCAGCAGCCGTTTTAAAACGCCGATCATCGTTACCTTTCATGATCTGCAGCATCACTATCTTCCCCGTTTTTTCAGACCTCGTGAGGTACAGGGACGTGATGCTGCTTACTCAAGGGCAGCTCTTGAAGCGGCGCATCTCATTGCTGTATCTTCGTTTACTGCGGAAACGGTCTGGCAGTGCTACGGTGTACCGCCAGACAGGATCACGGCAGTGCCGCTCGGTGTAGCCCCTGAATACCGACCCTACCCGGAAGAGGAACTTGCTCCGCTCAGAAAAGAACTGAGCCTCGTCCGGCCATTTTTATACTTTCCGGCGGCCACCTGGGCGCACAAAAACCACAGCACGCTCTTTGAAGCATTGCTGGTTTTGATTAAGCTACACAATTTTGACGGCGATCTCGTACTGACCGGCGTAGCTGTAAAAAACAGGGAGATTCTCAAGGAAGAACTCATGCGCCTTGGCATTGCCGACAGAGTACATATTCTGGGCTATGGCTCGCCTTCTCGTATTTCCGTCACTTTTTGAAGGATTCGGCATGCCGGTTCTGGAAGCCATGGCCTGCGGCTGCCCGGTGGTTTGTTCCAACGTCACTTCTCTGCCTGAAGTTGCCGGAGATGCCGCAGAGTATTTTGAGCCCTCGTCTGTCGATGATATGGTGCGAGCCATACTTGCTGTCTGGTCAGATGAAGCATATCGCACAACACTCCGGATACAGGGCCTTGAGCGATCAAGCGGCTTCAGTTGGGAAACAACAGCGCAGGCAACACTTGACGTCTACCGCTCCATATATGCCGGAGCCGGTAACGGGCCGATTGTAGCAGGTACTCCATGAACGACGTCAGATTGCTGGTTTCCGTCACCATAATCACCTTCAACGAGGAAAAAGCCATAGCCGCCTGCCTGAAAAGCGTCGCCTGGGCTGACGAGATCATTGTGGTGGATTCCGGCAGCAGCGACAGAACTGAAGAAATATGCCGAAGCTTTCCCAATGTCCGTTTCATGCACCAGGATTGGCTGGGATACGGACCACAAAAGAACTTTGCCCTTGCCCAGGCGGCACACCAGTGGATACTGTCTCTTGACGCGGATGAAACCGTTACCCCTGAACTGCGGGATGAGATCCTGCAGAAACGGCACAACTCTCCCCGATACGCCGGATACCGCATTGGCCGTAAAAACCTGTATCGCGGACAATGGGTCAGGCATTCCGGCTGGTGGCCGGATGATATTATACGCTTCTTCAACAAGGATGCCGGACGCTTCAATAACAGGCTGGTACATGAGTCGGTTGAGATTGAAGGGCCGATCGGTTCATTTTCTGGAACCATTGAGCACCGTTCCTTTCATGGGCCGGAGGACTTTCTGGAAAAAGCCAGGCGCTACGCAATACCCGGCGCTGTGCAGATGCATTCCGCCGGGAAAAAGGGCAGCGCCCCTCGTGCCACAATCAAAGCATTGGCGACGTTCATCAAGAGCTACCTGCTTAAACGAGGCTTCCTTGATGGCCGTGTCGGGCTATTGATTGCGGTTTCCGGCGCTGTGGGGGTTTTCTACCGCGTCATAAAACTTGCCGAACTGAACGAGGAACCATAGATGAGCAATCCGTCGGCGGCGGTTATAATTTCAACCTACAACGCTCCCGCTTATCTGCGGCGGGTTTTGGAGGGTTATGCCAAACAGCGCTGCTTGCCCGATGAGCTTCTGGTTGCCGATGATGGTTCAACAGGAGAAACAGCACAGGTCATAGCTGAATTCGCAGCAAAAGCACCGTTTCCGGTTCGACACATCTGGCATGAAGACAAAGGCTTCAGATTGGCGGAGATCCGCAATCTTGCCATTGCCGCTGCAAGCACAGATTATCTGATTTTTTCTGATGGCGATTGTATCCCACACCCACGGTTTGTTGAAGATCACCGGCGAATTATGCGGCTCGGCTACTTTGTAACCGGTAAACGGATGCTGGTTGGGCGGGAACTGTCTCCAGAGTTTAGTTGGACTGGAACCTTTGCTATGGTTAAACAGTGCCTGAGCGGCAGCCTGTCCGGTGGACATCATCTGTTACGCCTTCCCTGGCTTGTGCGTGAGAGACAAGGTGTCATGGGACTGCGGGGCTGCAACATGGCCATGTACCGTGCCGATGCACTGGCGGTCAATGGCTACCATGAGCAGATTGTTGGTTGGGGACGGGAGGATTCCGAGATTGTGGCGCGTTTGTTCGCATTCGGTCTCCGCAGACGCGAAGCTCCGTTTGCTGCCTTGGTTTTTCATCTGTGGCATCAGGAAAACAACCGGGATAGTCTAACAGAAAACGACCGCCTGCTGCAGGAATCAATGAGATCAGGCAGTTATCGCTGTTCCTGCGGCATCAGCAAGGATACTCATGGCGGCACTGAACCATGAAGCCGCTGGTCAGCATCATCACCGTGGTGCGCAACGATGCCGTAGCGCTGCGCCGTACACTGGCAAGCGTGGTCCGCTGCAAGGGACAACGCAGCGAATATCTGATTATTGATGGCGCCTCAACTGACGACACGCTACAGGTTGCAGCAGAACATCTTGAATTTATTGACTATTTTCAGAGCGAGGCAGACCAAGGCATCTATGACGCCATGAACAAAGGGATACTGCTGGCCAACGGAGAGTATCTGCTGTTTCTCAACGCCGGGGACGAACTGCTTATTAACCCCGAAGAGTTATTGCACGGCATGCCGGATATGACAGTCATGTTGTACGGCAAGGCCAGAATGCTTCATCCGGACGGCACCTTAAGCTATATCAAGGGCAAACGTCTGAAAAGCCGCTACCGTTTTCTCAAAGGAATGCCGTTGTGCCATCAGGCGGTATTGTACCGCCGGGAAACCATCTTCCCCTTTGACACAAGCTTCAGGATCATGGCGGACCGGGTAATGACCTGGCAGTTGCTGCGGCGCTACGGACTGAAGCAGAGCCGCTTTGTTGAGCGGATCATGGTCAATTACTATGAAGGCGGCTTCAGTGCCAGCCTGCCGCCGGAAGCCTGGAGCGCAGAGGAAAACCGTTTCTACGATCTGGCCGGCGTACCGTGGTATCGTCATAAAAAGCAGGTAAACAGACTGTTCAAGAAATATGTCCGCATTCCTTTGAAAAAATTATTCAAGGACAGCAATAGATGCGCATCCTGATTATCAAAACATCATCACTGGGCGATGTCATCCACGCATTGCCGGTGCTGGATTACCTGCGTCAGGTTGCTCCTGAAGCCCGCATCGACTGGGTGGTGGAAGAGCCGTTCCTGCCACTGGTGGCGCAAAATCCGTTGCTTGACCGGGTGCATGTCATCAGAACAAAAGCCTGGCGCAAGGTTCCCTTTGCACGACAGACACGGCATGAAGTTTCGCTTTTGCGCACAGCGTTACGGGACGCGCAGTATGACCTGGTGTTTGACCTGCAAGGCAACTTGAAGAGCGGCCTGGTGGCCTGGCTGACTGGCGCGCGGCAGCGGATCGGTTTTTCGGCCGATACCGTGCAGGAACGGCTGAATCTGCTCTTCACCACCACCCGCATTCCGTTCAGGGCAGAAGATAACCGGGCTTCGGCACGTTACCTGCGCCTGGTCAGCTCTCCTTTCGGACGTGACTACCCGGAAATGAACATCGCCACGACAATTGTCCCGGCTGCTGAAGATGAAGCAACTGCAACCGCCTATCTGTCCGGTCTGCCGCAAGGCAGGAAGCTGCTATTGCAGGTTGGCACCACCTGGGAGACCAAGCTCTGGTATCCTGAGGGCTGGATAGAGCTTGCGCAACGTATTCTGGCGTATGATCCTGCGACTACCTTGCTGATAAACTGGGGCAGTCCGGCTGAAAAAGAGTTGGGCGAGCGGATCATTGCCGAAGTGGGCTGTTCAGTTCAGTTACTGCCCTGGTTCAAGATCAAGGAGTTGATATCGGTTATTAAAAAAATGGATCTGGTCATCGGTGGCGATACCGGACCGGTATACCTGGCCGGCGCCATGGACAGACCCACGGTTTCGCTTTACCGCGCCACCAAAGCAGATTTGTATGCCCCGGCAGGCCCGCAGCACCGTGCCGTACAAGCCGCCATGCCTTGCGCCGGATGCCTGCTGACCCGTTGCGAACGCAATGACCAGTGCAGCCGCAGTATTACCGTTGACGCGGTCATGGAGGCCGTCACTGCCGTACTACAAAGAGAGGACTCGCGATAATGTTAAAAACAATGAAGCTTGAAAACCTTGAAGCAGCTTTTGATCGTGCCGTTGAGCTCTGGCACCACGACGCTTCAGACTTTGACGTGCTGGAGGGGACAATCAACCCGCTGGCGCTGGAGCTGGCCTGGAGAAACCATCTGCTTTGGCATGAGGAAGACAAGGCCCGCCGCACCGATGTGGACGACAGCGCCATTGCAACGGTCAAGCGGGCCATCGACCGTCTAAACCAGCAGCGCAACGATCAGATAGAAAAACTGGATGAGGCGATTCTGGCAGAGTTGTCAAAAACCGTTGCGGAACCGGCAACTGAAACCATCAACTCCGAAACGCCGGGCAGCATTGTGGACCGCATCTCGATCATGTCGCTGAAGGTTTATCATATGGCTGAGGACAGCCTGCGTGACGACATTGACGATGAGCATCGTCAGCGTTCCCTGCACAAGCTTGCCGTACTCAGGCTGCAACGCCATGATCTGTATGTCACTCTTGGCCAACTGCTGGCCGACTATCTGGCAGGCAATAAGCGGATGAAACTGTACAAACAGTTCAAGATGTACAACGATCCGGCCCTCAATCCGGAGCTGTACCGGAAATAAGGATCATTGACAACCATGCTCTTTTTTCCGTCAGACGCTCTGGCAGTTCCTAACCAAATCGGCTTTCCGCCCCGAGAGCACCTTCTGGCTTTCACTGTACTGTTAACACTCTTTTTGCTGCCACTTGGAACCGCCCCAGCCGCACTTTCTTCCGGCTGTATGCTGTGTGTGTGGCTCTTTTCCGGTGCCTGGCGCAAAAACCGCGAGTGGTGGCGGGAAGAACGGCAGTGGCTTATACCGGTATTGCTGGTCATGCTGCTGCCGTGGCTTAGTCTGTTCTGGACCATAAACCCGGCTCCCGGCCTCTATCCCTACCTGCAACGCACCCACTTCTGGTTGTTTACCCTGGTCACGGCCTGCATTATGTTGCGTGCCGTAAAACCGGCTCATCTGGCCATTGCCTTCATTGCCGGAGTTGAACTGGTGACACTGGTATTCTTTCTGGTGCTGCTAGGGGTCGACACCTCGCCGAAGATCACAGCCTATTTCCTGTTCAAGGGCTACATCACCTATTCCCTGCTGCTGGTGCTCGCCACGGCCTGGATTTCGTTCCTTTTCCGCGAATCCGTAGACACCCGGCACAAAGCAGTATTGCTGGCGCTTATGACATTGAATCTGGCCGCCATAGCCTTATCAAAGGGGCGTAGCGGACATCTGGCCTTCCTTGCCCTTGCCCCGTTTATGGCGATAAATCTGGTGGGGATGCAACGGAAATGGCTGCTGGCTCTGACCGGACTGCTGCTGTCTGGAGCTCTGCTGCTTTCTCCGGCTGTACAGCAACGGATCCAACTGGCAATCAGCGAGATCCGGCTTCATACAGCTGAAAGAAATCTGTCGCCGGTGACATCCATTGGCATCAGACTGGCGCTCTGGCAAGGCGGCTTGCAAGCATTTAAGGATTACCCGATTCTTGGTACAGGCATAGACGGCTATCAGATCGCCATGCAGCGCACCTTTCCGCATTGGTACGTGTCCAGAACGGTTAAAAACCCGCACAATTTTTACCTGTATGTTGCCGCAAGCTATGGTATTGCAGGAATCATACTCTACTCTTGGCTCTGCCTTGCAGTTATCAGGCGTTCCTGGAATTTCCGTAACAGATGGCAAGGTTTTCTTTGCCTGACTACACTTCTTGCGGTTGCTGTCGGCAGCCTTTCCGAAGTAACACCATTGCAACCTCAAACCGGAATCCTGCTGGCCATGATGATAGGCTTGAATCATGAAGAGTAACATATCCATCCTGCAGATCATCACCCAACGCCGTTTTTCCGGAGCAGAGCGGGTCTGTCTGTCCTTGTGTACTGATCTGCAGCAGCGGGGCCATCGGGTGTTGTTACTCTGCAAGCCGGACGGAGGGCTGCCGGATGAGGCCCGTAATTTGGGGCTGGAGGTGCAGACACCGTCTATCTCCGGCAAGCTGAACCTGGCAGCACCGTTCCGTATCGCCCGGATTGCCCGCGATTTTAGGGCTGATGTCATCCATACCCACCTTTCAACTGCCAGCCTCTGGGGCGGTCTGGCCGGGCGTTTGGCCGGTATTCCCACCCTGGGGCATGTCCATGCCTTGAATACTTGGTTTTACTACCGCTTCAGTACCCTTGCGGCCACCTGTTCTGGTGGCGTGAAACAGCACATAGTGGCCCAAGGCGCTGATCCCGCAAAGGTTAGGGTGGTCTACAACGGTATCCCGGCTAACCGTCTGGACGGTGTCCTGCCGGTGTCTGAAGCCCGCCAGATGCTTGGCCTTGCTCCGGACCAGCCGGTGGTGGCCTGTGTTGCTCATCTCTCGTCTAAGAAGGGCCAGATCTTCCTGCTGCAGGCTGTGGCACTGCTGCGGGAGCGTTTTTCCAATCTGGTCTGTCTGCTGGCTGGTGAAGGGGAACTGCACGATCAGCTGCAGCGGCAGGCAGTTAAGTTGGGTATTACCGATCAGGTTCGCTTGCTGGGGTTCAGGCCGGATGTCATGTCTGTTATGCAGGCTGCTGATGTGGTGGTGTTACCCTCCATTGCCAAAGAAGGGTTGGGGCTGGTGCTGGTGGAGGCGGCCCTGTTGGAAAAGCCAACCATTGGCAGCAATGCGCCGGGGATCGATGAGGCTGTGCAGGATGGGACCACCGGTCTGCTGGTGCCGCCCGGTGATGCTGAGGCTCTTGCAAGGCAGTTGGCCAGGCTACTGGATGATGTGGTTCTACGCAGGCAGATGGGACAGGCCGGGCGTGAACGGGCCTTGAGGATGTTCAGCCAGGAGTCGATGGTGGATGGTTTTGAGGCGTTGTATCAGGAGCTGTTGGGGTGAATGCGCCTGATTTTTCCCGCACTACCCTGCTGATTGGCGACGATGGCCTGCAACGACTTGCTGCCAGCCGGGTGCTGGTGGCCGGTCTGGGCGGGGTGGGCAGTTACGCGGTTGAGGCGTTGGCCCGGGCTGGCGTCGGGCAGATGACGCTTGTTGATGGCGATACCATTCATCCCAGTAACCTCAACCGTCAGTTGCATGCGCTGACCTCTACGGTCGGGCAGGCCAAGGTGGCGGTCATGGCAGAGCGGCTGCGGTTGATCAATCCCGGTCTGCAGGTGACGCCACTGCAGGAACTGATTACTCCGGATACTGTTTCAGCGCTTTTGGAGCCGGGCTATGATCTGGTGCTGGATGTGATCGATACTTTCTGCGCCAAGCTGGCATTGCTGCGGGGCTGTGTCGAACGCCGGATTCCGGTGATCTCCAGTATGGGAGCGGCTGGCAAACTGGATCCAGCCAGAATCCGAATCGCTGATATTGCCGAAAGTCAGGGCTGCCGCCTGGCCCGCAAGCTGCGCAAAGAGCTGCGCCGCAGCGGGATTGGCAGCGGTGTGACTGCTGTTTACTCTGATGAGCCCTGCTGTCTGGAACGCCTGGGAGAGCCGGAAACAGCGGGCGAGCGCCGTCCCTTGGGCAGCATTTCATATCTTCCGGCAACCTTCGGGCTGTTTATGGCCTCTGAGGCGATCAGGCGGCTTTTGAACATGAAAACGGTAGTTCTCACAAGTCGCGAAGCTCGCGGAGAAGATTAACTTAGAAAAAGCATTTGAAACACAGAGACACAGAGGACACAGAGTAGAATCTGAGATTTATAAGCATTAAAAACGCTTTTTGACACCCAAAAGGGTTCATCTTGTTTTGGTTTTAAGTCTCTGATTTCTCTGTGGCTCTGTGTTATTGAACTGCTGTTTTTAGGATTAATCAGGTTGAACGGTTTACCCCGCTGACACCTCGGCGCCGATGGCCCGGATTGCTTCATAAATGACGTTGTCGTATTTGTCCTGAGTGATGGCCAAGGCCACCGCCGGTATCCTCAGCAGCGATTTGATAAACCCGAAACGTAGGTCCCGCGGCAGCAGGCTGATGTAGGCCACCAGATGAGCCTCCTGGGTATCGCTTAACTGTGGTGTCACCTGCAGGGCGGTGGTCAGGCTGTTGATGGTGGCGGCCTGCAGATCATCCCGCTGTGCCCCGGCTTTTTCCGCAACCAGCTCATCCCAACCGTCCAGTACCTCTGCTGCTGTCAGCGGACGCCCTTCCCGATCAGCCAGCCAGCGCATAAAGGTTATAGCAGCTTCCTTGCCGATGATCCCGGCGTAGACTTCCATGGCCAGATCACCGGGAAAGCGGCACTGTTTCCGTAAGGTGCTGACCATCTCCCATCCCCGCTCGGTTGGTTCCACCTGCATGTCCATCGGCGCACCCTGCTTGGCCAGCATGCTGCTGTGACCGGCCAGAAAACCGCGTACTTCGCCATCCAGCTCACGGCTTGCTGCATAGCGTGCCCAACACTGGTAGTCGCTCTCCACATACAGCATCACCATCCGGTCAATCAAGGCCCGGTCCAGGGTGGCCACCTGATAGGTGCCGTCCGGAGGATTGATAGTGACCACCACTTTGTGTCGGGTGGAAAGCCGGTGGGTGTGCAGAGCCCGCTGCAGCCCTTCGGCAGGCGGCTCCACAAACTGGAAGATGGCCTGCAGAGTGTCTTCCTGCTGGGCCCGGTTCAACTCATCACAATGCACCAGGGTCTGGGGGGCGTCGTCAGTCGGCCACCAGGAAGGGCGAGACCAGTGCATCACTGCCCCCTCGCGGAACGGTATCCCCACCAGGTCACCAACTTCCATCTGTCCCAGCCTGAGCGGGGCGTAGCGCCAGTCAATTTCACGGCAGACCTGCACGATGCCGGCGGTCTTGCCCACGCCGCGATGGCCCACTACGCAGGGAGTTAGATCGGTCTTGGTCAGAATCTCTTTCAGCACCAGTTTCATCTGTTCTATGTTCATGTTGCGCTGTCCTCCAGTGGTCTTTTCGCATGATAGACCAACACAGCCCAACGGTTCAAGCAATAATGGACTGCTTTGGTCTTTAATAGGTGGCTGCTTGTGTCTGACGTCAGGTATGGTACATCATGCAAGTAACGAACAAGCGAGGAGGCATTATGGAAAAGCAATGTTCGACGGGCTGGGGAGTACGCCAGATAGTCTGGCTGCTGCTGCTGGTATCACTGTCTTTTGCCGGCAATGTCTGGGCACCGGGTCTGTTTACCGGATTTAACTACCTGCTGGGCAGTATCGGGGTGCTGTTGATCCTGCGGCTGTTTGGTCTGGTACCGGCTCTGGTGGCCGCCCTGCTGGCTGCTGCCTGGTGCAAGCAGCTGTTCGGCCATTTTTATCCCCTGCTCTGGCTGGGGCTGGAGCCGTTGTTTGTCTGGTACTGGTGCAAAAGGCGGCCCCAGGATAGTATGATCTTGGCTGATACGCTTTATTGGGTGATCCTGGGCTGTCCATTGACACTGTTTGTCTTTCTGGCAGTTTTGGGGGTGACGCCGTTAGGTACCGGGGCTGCCGTGTTGATGTATGCCGCCATCGGGATCACCAACGCCTTGCTGGCAACCCTGCTGCTTAACCAGCTGCCGATTACGAAATGGGTCT
>CAZYMK010000058.1:0-6942 GCA_964648885.1 uncultured Geobacter sp.
TCCAGCAGAACTTCCCGTACCTTGCCCAGCGCCAGAAAGGGATAGAGAGCTACTACGGCTGGGGGGCAAGCGATCTGTACGACAGCAGCTCACTCTGGTACGACATCTTCCCGGTCAACTGCTCTGCCATCTTCTTTCCGAAGGGGGGCACTGCCACCGGCCACTCCTTCACGGCTCGGGTGATGGATTTCTACACTGTGGATATCAACCAGTTTATGCAAAAAAGCAAAGATCCTCTGGGGAACAAGCTCTTTTCTCGCAATTACATCCTTGAGACCTATCCCCAGGATGGCGGCCATGCCGCCATGGTGGTGGGTACCTTTGACCTGCTGAACGGGGCCTACGACGGTTTCAACGAGAAGGGTCTGGTTATCAGCGGCCTGGTGGACCAATCGCTGACAGCCACACCGGGCGGTGTGGTGGAGGATTTGACCAAACTGACCACCCAGGGGGGATTGAGCTATCTACAGATGGTACGCCTGTTGCTGGAGAATGCAGCCACCATTGACGATGTGGACCGGCTACTGTCAAACTTGAAGGTCTACTTTCCCCTAGATGGCATCCATTTTCTGATCGGAGACCGCAGCGGCAACGCCGCTATTCTGGAGTTTTATCTCGATGCAGATAAAAAGATGACCTACACCCTGATCCGTCAGCCATCCGGCAGTCCGACCATCATCACCAATCACTCCATGCGACTGAACCCTGATCCGTCCAAGTACACCTACGACAAATCCAAGCCGTACGACACCTTTTACCGTTACATGCGGCTCTATGATTATCTGCAGGCCTCGGCTTTTTTGAAGTACACCCTTGATGACGGTCTGTACGCCATGAGCCTGGTCTATGGCTATGCTGATGACGCCTCGGAAGGTGCTGCGGCGCCGTTTCCGGTGCGTGCCATCTGGTCGGTGGTCATGGATGTTGACGACTTGAGCATGAAGATCAAATTCTACACCGCTGACAACACAGCGCTGAAACAGCCAATTATGACCGATGCGTATACCTTCAGGCTGAGAAAGTGATTCTACTTTCTGTGGAAGAGGTTTAAGAATAGGCAAATGTAGCCGGAGCTGTGACTATGCCGATTATTACCACCTCCATCTTTGACCTGCTGAAGATCGGCCCCGGCCCATCCAGCTCCCATACCATCGGGCCGATGAAGGCCGGCTTTGACTTCCATTGTCTGATGCAGCAGTTGCCGCCTGAACAGCAGGCAGCGGCAACCGGGCTGCAGGTGCTACTGTTCGGTTCACTGGCTGCCACCGGCAAGGGACACGGCACGGACCGGGCCGTGCTGGCCGGTCTGCTGGGGCAGGAGCCGGAGTCCTGTCCGCCTGATTTTCTGGATGGGATCAACCCTGAGCAGCCCGGTGGTATCCCGCTTCCGGTGGGCAAGCGGCAGCTGCTGTTCAGGGCTGCCGACATGATCTGGGATGACCAGCAGCATGACTACCCGTTCAGCAACACCCTGGTGATCCAGTTGAACAGTACGGACGGTCTGCTGCTGGAAAAGGAGTACTATTCCGTGGGGGGCGGTTTTCTGCAGTGGCAGGGGTGGCAGGAGCCGCAACGGGGGCTGCCCCGTTACCCCTACGCCAATGCAGAGCAGCTCTGGAAGCAGCTGAAAAAGCACCGCCTGCGGCTGGATGAACTGCTGCTGGCAAATGAAACTGCCATTACCGGCCTGCGTGAGCCGCAGATCATGGAGAAATTGGACCAGATCATCCAGGTCATGCAGCAGGCAGTGGAACGGGGTGTCCGTACCGAAGGGTTTCTACCTGGTCCGATCGGGCTGCATCGCAAGGCAGCGCTCTTGTACCAGCGGGCTCAGGCACTGCCCCGTAACAGCGAGCGGCTTACGGTTTTTCTCTGTGCCTACGCCTTTGCTGCAGCAGAGGAGAACGCCTCCGGCCATATTGTGGTGACCGCACCCACCTGCGGTTCAGCCGGGGTGTTGCCGTCGGTGGTGCAGCTGCTGCTGAAACACCACAAGTTGTCCCGCGATGCCGTGCGTCGGGCCTTGTTGGGGGCTGCTGCCATTGGTTTCATTGCCAAGCAGAACGCCAGCATCTCCGGGGCCGAGGTGGGATGTCAGGGTGAGATCGGTGTGGCCTCCAGCATGGCAGCAGCCTTGATCGCCCTGGCCAATGGCTGCGGGGAGCGGGTTGCCGAGAATGCTGCTGAAACTGCCCTGGAGCATCACCTGGGCATGACCTGCGATCCGGTCAAGGGGTATGTGCAGATCCCCTGCATTGAGCGCAACGCCATGGGGGCGGTCAAGGCCTGGACCTCCTATCTGATAGCCCGGGAAGGGCTGCCGGACTGGCATATCGTGGGGTTGGACAAGGCGATTGAGGCGATGCGCCAGACCGGTCGGGACATGAAGGCCGAATACCGCGAGACAGCCCAGGGCGGACTGGCCAAATTGTGCTGAAAGGAATCTGATCATGCAGACCACCAAACCATCCATGCTTCAGATTATCAGTATCGGGTTTCTGATCGTGGGCAATCTGATCGGTGCCGGTATCCTGGCCCTGCCGATCAACACCGGCCTGGCAGGTTTTGTGCCGTCACTGATCGGTCTGTTCATCACCAGTGCCGCCATGTACTACTCGGCCATCATCCTGAGCACAGAGGCAGTGCAGCAGCAGGAAAGCACCTTCAACTATCCCAGTCTGTACCAGACCTACCTGGGCACTGCCGGCAAGTGGGTTGCGGTGGCCGCCAACCTGATCATCCTCTATGGCCTGCTGACCGCCTACCTGACCGGCATCACCACCATTGTCAGCAAACTGTTTAATCTGAACGTGCAGCCGGTCTGGCTGATGTTGGGATTCTTTGCCGTTACCTCGCTCATTTCCCTGGCGGCTGTTGACAAGATCATGAAGTACATCGCCCTGCTGGTGGTGATAAAATGCGTTGCCTTTGTGGTGATCGCCGGTATGGCTGGCACCCACGTCAGGGTGGAAAACCTGAGCCATACCAACTGGCAATTGTTTGTCTGCGGCATCCCGATTCTGGTGACCGCCTTTCACTTCCACAACATTATCCCTGCTATCTGCCAGAGCCTGCAGTGGGACCTGAAGGTGATCTCCCGCACCATGCTGGTGGGGATGGTGATGGGTTTTCTGATGAACGGCACCTGGCTGCTGGTGGGTATTGGTGTCCTGCCGTTGGATGCCAGTTCAATCGGCCTGATCAACGCCTTTCAGAAAAACCTGCCGGCCACCATCCCGCTGGCCGAGGCGATCGGCTCCCAGACCTTCCTGCTGCTGGCCGGTTTCTTTGCCATGGTGGCCATCACCACCGCCTACCTGGCCAACGGCATGGGATTGATCGGCTTTATGGACGACCTGACCAGCCATCACTTGGGGCGGGTCAACCCGTTGCTCAGTCGGGGGCTTTCCTTTGGTCCGCCGCTGGTGATCGCCCTGGTCTACCCGGATGTATTTCTCAAGGCGATCGACTTTGCCGGCGGCTTCGGCATTGTCACCCTGTTCGGCATCCTGCCCAGTATCATTGCCCTGCGTAAGGCCCGGACGCCGCTGCAGAAGGGGCTCGGTATTGCCATGCTGCTGCTGTTCGGCCTGTTCTTCCTGCTGGAGGCCGGGCAGGAGCTGGGCATGCTGGATATCTCGGCAGAGATGGAACACTGGAAGTAGGGGCGGAGGGACTGCCGATTGAGGGGATCAGCATCATCCTGGGGATCGACCGGATCCTTGATAGGGGACGCACCGTGGTCAACGTGATCGGCAACTACACTGCGGCCCTGGCCGTAGCCAAACTTGAAGGCAGTTTTAACCGGGATCAGGCCCTGCAGTTTCTGGGTGGGCCGGTGCCAATAACAGAAAAGGAGTAATCCAGATGAAAAACAGCGTACTTTACCAAGGAGGAAAAACAACCATGAAGATCAGCAAAACCCTGACTACTGCCGTTGTTCTGTTGTCCCTTGCCCTGCCCGCTTTTGCCGGCGAGGTGGATATGAACCGCCTGAACGCCTTTGCCAAAAAGATGGTTGAATCCAAGAATCAGGCCATCGGCTACCCGATCAACCAGAATGTCGAGCTGCAGGAGTTCTACCGTTGGTTTGCAGACTCAGGGCTTGCCAATGTTGCCATGAACAACGTCGGAAATCCGCGTAAAGTCGGTATTATTTCGCTGAACACGCACCAGTTTGAGAACGAAGTGATTGATTTTTTTGCCCCGCTGTACGGTTTCAAAAAAGATGAGTACTGGGGCATCGTTACCATGAGCGGTACTGACGGCAACAACCACGGTGTCTATTTTGGCGTCAAATACCTGCTCTCAAAGAGCAAGAAAAAGCCGATCCTGTATGTTTCGGAAGAGGCCCATTACTCGATCAAGAAACTGGGGGATCTGCAGAACCTTGATATGCGGCTGATCAAGGCTGACATAAAAGGGCAGGTTGATATCAATGCTTTTGAAAAAGCCCTTGACCCAAAACGTCCTGCCCTGGTGGTGATCGCCATGGGCACCACCTTCAAAGGCGCTATTGATGATCAGGCCGCCATCAACAAGGTACTGCAGAAGAAGAAGCCGGTTGCAGTCTATCGCCACCTGGATGCGGCTTTGTTCGGCGGATTCCTGCCGTTCAGTGAACACAAGCATCTGGTTGACCGCACTATTCATCATTTTGACTCGGTGGCGGTCAGCGGCCACAAGTTTTTCGGCTTTGACGAACCGCTGGGACTGTTCATCACTACCAACGATGTGCTCAAACGCCAGAATCCGTTTCAGGTGTCGTATCTGAACGATGCCGTACCCACCATCACCTGCTCCCGTTCCGCCCTGGGGCCGCTCAAGTTCTGGTGGAAGGTGCAGAAGACCGGGCTTGACGGCTACCAACAGCAGTCGGCTCTGATCCTGAAAAATGCAGCCTACCTCAAGCAGCGCTTTGATGAGCTGCAGTACCCGGCCTGGAGAAACGATTTCTCCAACACCGTCTACTTTAAGCGTCCCAGCCAGTGGGTGATGAGTAAATGGGACCTGGCACCGGATTTTGACCAGCGCCTGGGTGGTAACCTGGCCCATGATATCGTGATGCAGCACGAAGGGCCGGATACCATTGACCGGTTTATTGAGGATATAAAGAAAGATATGGCGGGGGTGAAGAAGTAGGAAGCAGAGGTAGAAAAACCAGAGAGCTTTCGTGTTATTCAGCGTTTGAGATGCGGGGGTAAATTCGTACGTCTGAAAACGCTCAAAAGGGGATAGCCATGAGCAACGTAAAGTTGTTTGAATCAAAACGAATCCGCTCTGAATGGGACGCAACAGCACAAAAGTGGTTCTTTGCGATTGTAGATGTTCTCGCAGCTCTAACGGAAAGTCAGAACCCGCAAGTGTACTGGCGTGTGCTAAAAAAACGGCTCCTTGCAGAAGGAAATGAAACCGTTACAAATTGTAACGCTTTGAAAATGACATCTGCAGACGGAAAAAAGCGTGTAACCGATGTGGCCAATGCCGAACAGCTGCTCAGGCTAATTCAGTCCATTCCATCCCCCAAAGCGGAACCTTTCAAGCTCTGGCTTGCGCGTGTCGGCTATGAGAGACTGGAAGAGATTGAAAATCCCGAACTATCCATGGAACGGATGCAATCCCTGTATAAGATAAAAGGATATCCGAAAGAGTGGATTGATAAGCTGGATGCGAGGAATTGCCGTCCGTCAGGATTTGACTGACGAATGGAAGGACCGGGGAGCCACCACCAGCCTGGAGTATGCCATTCTGACCAACGAAATCATGCAAGGGGCATTTGATCTGAAGGTAGACGATTACAAACTGGTCAAGGGGTTGGTCAGGGAGAATCTGCGCGACCATATGACCGACATTGAGCTGATTTTGACCATGCTAGGCGAGGCCACGACCACCAAACTTCACCGGGATCGCGATACCAAAGGTTTTGAACCGCTCAAGAAAGATGCCAAGGATGGCGGGGCTGTGGCCGGAAGAACCCGGAAAGATATTGAGAAGCAGGCTGGGAAGCCGGTTGTGTCCAGTGAGAATTCCAAGGAGTTGGCAGGGGGCAGGAAGAAAATTAAGTAGGGGCGACGCCAACGGCTCGCCCGCTTGTGGGCTTGTGGCCGCCCCAGTCAGTAAATAAGCCAAGGGGGCCTTATGTCTGTCAGGAGCATGTTTGTCTGTCTGATATTAACGTTTTGTGTCTGTTTGCTTGTCTGTAGGACACCGCTCCAAGCTGCGCAACAGGGGCCTACACCCCAGCTTGAGAGTCTGTTCCTTGGTCCTAAAGCCGAAACAGGTGATTTTCTGCGTGAACTGCTGCAGTCCATCGTACAGGATCAGTCTGCATGGCGGCAGGGGTTTCATCCTGAAGACCGTCCCTCCATCAGTCCGCAGACCCTTGCCGCACCCGAGGCTGCCGCCACCAGAACAAGTCTGAAACAGCAGTTGTCCGCACATGCGGCCTTGCCGATATTGAGTGGAAAAAAACACCGACTGTACTGGTGCTGAGATCAACTATGATGAACCCGTTCCTCGCGGACGAACAGGCGTTCGGCATCTATTTCAACATCATGATTGATGCCTTGAGAAAGGCTATTGATACGGTGGAGAAGTAGCTGTACTGCACACCGGCTTCTGAAAAAGGAGAATACCAATGAAGAGAATGCTCATTTGTCTGATGGTACTGTCTCTGGCCCTGCATGGTGCGGTTCGGCTGGCAACGGCAGCTTCTGATGGTTGCCAGGCACCGGTTACTGTAGAGATGCTGGCTGCCGGTTATGGCCAGGCAGGCAGCGCCGCTGAGTGGCTGCAGGCAAAGACGGTGGTGGTGACGAACTCTTATCAAAACTATCTATCGAGCAATCAGTTCAGCTAGTTCGTGCATTTAGTACATATTTCAATTTGGCGAACGTTGCAGAGCAAGTTCACCGTGCACGAGTTTTATCTGATGCCAGAGCA
>CAZYMK010000058.1:6952-9654 GCA_964648885.1 uncultured Geobacter sp.
GTGGTTCATACACCGGGCGATGAGATTTTGAACGGACTGGCCCATCCAGCGGCAGCCCTGTTTGAACGCCCCTTTTCCCTGGAGGGCGCTCGCAGCGAACATCAGACCTTCATCTGCCTGATGAAGGAGCGGGGAGTGCAGGTGCTGCGGCTGACCGATATCCTGCTGGCCGGCACCCTGGATGCGAACGGCAGGCCGCTGCCGGGTAAACATCTGGAACAGCTGCAGGCGCTGGCCCGTGATGCACTGGACTACAAGACGGAAAAACTGCCAAAAAAACTGGCTGCCGGACAGGAAAGCTACAAGCAGCAGGTGGTTGCAGTTCTGCATCCCCGTGAGCTGGTGACCATCATCTTGCTGCGGCCGACGGTCACCCTGCGGTCTACCGGTGGACATAATACCGGTCTCAAGGCCGACTATGCGGAAAATCCGCTTATGAATCTGTATTTCATGCGGGATCAGGTCATCACCACCGCCAAGGGGATGGTGATCGGTCACTTTAATGCGCCCCAGCGAGAACTGGAGACGAAGATTGTCCGCTTTGCCTATGCCAAGATAGGAGTTAGCCCGGTTTATGTGGTAACCGGCACGGCACGGCTGGAAGGAGGGGACTTTATCCCGGCCGGGGATACCGCGCTGATCGGCCAGGGGCTGCGCACCAATCCGGAGGCGATCCGGCAGCTGCTGCAGAACAGGGTCTTTGGCACCCCACGGGTGGCGGTGGTAAAGGATAGCTGGAAAAACCAGGATCAGATGCACCTGGATACCTACTTTAACATCATAGACAAGGATCTGGCGGTGATCGTTGAGGAGAGGATTGACCAGCGGGATGCTTCCGGGCGTGTGGTCAAGGCAGCAGACCCAGCCAAGCGCTCTCTGGTGGACCTGTACGAACTGCAGGGCAGCAACTATGTTAAGACTGCCTCAAATATTCCGTTCCAGCGTTTTGTTGAACAGGATCTCAAGATGCGGCTGATCCCGGTCAGCAATGCTGATCAGCTGAAATACGGCATCAACTTCCTGGCGGTCAAAGGTCGGCAGATTCTGGCCATAGATGGCGTAAGTGACGCATATAAAAAACGTCTGGCCGATGCCGGGGTGGATGTGGTCTGGATGGATTTCCATAACCTGACCGGCGGCTACGGCGCAGCCCACTGCACTACCCAGGCAATCAGGAGAGAGGTTGTACCAAAGCAGTAACCAGCGTTCAGGATGTGGGATGCTATGACTGTTTTCTCCAGACTACTGCATCTTGCGCTTGCCGTACTGCTACTCTGTTCTACCCTGCCTGCCCATGCCGTTGATGTTGTGCGGGCCGGGGCCGGTTCATAGGCTGCCTACCGTGAGCTGCAGACAACCTCGACGGTTTTGATGGTGTCGCCTGACGATTTCGGCTTTAACGCCGAGACTGCCGGAAGCAACCTGTTTCAGAACCGTCCTGACGCCAGCAGCAGCCCCCAAAAACAGGCATTGAAAGAGTTTGATGCCATGGTGACCACGCTGCGTGGCGCTGGTATCAGGGTTATCCGCCTACCCAGCAGGATGGATGCCAGGACGCCTGACGCGGTGTTTCCCAACAACTGGTTCTCGCTGCATGCCCTTAGTTCCGGCAAACGGGTACTGGTGGGGTACCCGATGCTGGCCCCCAACCGTCGTGCCGAGCGGCGTCTTGATCAGCTCAAGCGCCAGCTTGCAGCCGATGGTCTGGTGGTACATCAGGTGATTGATCTGAGCAGCTTTGAGCAGCAAGGGAAGTTTCTGGAGGGAACCGGCAGTATGGTCTTTGATCGGGCCAATCGTATCACTTATGCCGCGCTCTCACCCCGCACCGAGCCTTCTGTCCTGCAGGAGTTCGCCCTGAAGCTGCAGTACAGGCCGGTCAGCTTCCACAGCTATGACACCGTGGCGGCACGCCCGTGTACCACACCAATGTCATGATGAGCGTGGGCAAGCATTTTGCCGTGATCTGTGCCGAATCAATCCGTGACCGGCAGGAGCGGGACAGGGTGGTGCGTGAACTGCAGCGCACCGGCAAAGAGGTGATCACCATCACCCTGGAGCAGATTGGCACGATGTGCGGCAACATCCTTGAACTGCGTTCTCCCAAAGGCCCGCTGATTGTGATGTCACAAACCGCTTACGATCACTTTACGCCGGAACAGCGAAAAAAACTGCAACGCTACGCAAAGCTGCTGCCGGTGCAGATCCCAACCATTGAAGCCATTGGCGGCGGCAGCGCACGCTGCATGCTGGGAGAGGTTTTCTAGGGAAGCTTCATGAACACTGTGATGGGACCGTGCAGCTCACCACACCAGCCGGCCGCGATCTGACGCTGCAGGAACAACATTGCGGCGAAGAGGCTGATATCATGAATAGCTACGCCTGTACTGCCACTGCCGTTACCGGAGTGCAGACACAGAGGATTCCCAGGACACTGTTGCGTCTGTTGTGCCTAAGCGCTTGTTTTTCACCAGGAGGTTTGTGTGAGCATTTTTAAGCAGATACTGGAGCATGAAGTCTTTCCTGCCATGGGCTGCACCGAGCCGATCTCTTGCGCCTTTGCCGCTGCTGCCTCTGCTGAACAGCTGGGGGTACCGGTGGAGCGGATTGAGCTGACCGTTGATCCCGGCACCTTCAAGAACGGCGCAGCAGTGACCATCCCCAACAGCCGGGGTCAAAAGGGGAATCTGATCGCGGCTGCC
>CAZYMK010000058.1:9754-12785 GCA_964648885.1 uncultured Geobacter sp.
GGACGGCCTTGATGATGACGATCGGGCCTACATCCAGCGCGGAATCGACATGAACCTGGCCATTGCGGAAAAAGGGGTAGATCTGAAGCGCAACGCCTTCCAACTGCAGCAGATGATGAAACAGGGGCTTAAGGCTGATGACCTGTTTTACCGGGTCAAGCAGAAGGTGGCCTCGGCAGTGGATGCCCGGATGGGGGGGCTGGCAGAACCGGTCATGACCAGCGGCGGTTCCGGCAATCAGGGTGCACTGACCGTGCTGGTCCCCTACCTGGTGGGACGGGAGCAGGGGGTGGAGCTGCCCCGTATCCAAGAGAGCATTGCCGTAAGCCATGCAGTCAACTCCTACATCAAGAGTTTTACCGGCGAGCTGTCGGTGATTTGCGGCTGCGCCATTGCAGCCAGTATCTCGGCTGCCATTGCCATTGTCTACCAGCAGGCCGGTATTGATGAAGAGAAGATCAGCCACGCCATCGGCAACGTGATCGGTGACCTGTGCGGGATTATCTGCGATGGCGCCAAATCAGGCTGTTCGATGAAGATTGTTACTGGTGCCGAGGCATCTATGCGTTCGGCCTTCATGGCCCTGGCCGGCTATGGTGTATCCAATGACGATGGTGTGCTGGGCAGGACAGCCGAAGAGTCTATCCGTAACCTGAGCAAGATTTCTCTGGAGGGGATGCAGCTGGTGGATGCCACGGTGGTGCATATTCTGCAGGATAAGGCGCCGCGCAGCGGCAAGGCCTGATCCGTAACGGTTACAAAAACAGGACACAGGGAGGCGTTGTGACAAAAGTTTGCAGACCAGCAGGAATGAGCGAGCTGCAGTGGCGGGAGGCGATTCGTTTTACCAGTGATGACTGGGGATGGGTGATCATGAGTATCGGCATGGCCATCGGCGCTGGCATCGTCTTTCTGCCGGTACAGGTGGGGCTGACCGGTCTGTGGGTTTTCCTGATCTCCTCTGCAGTGGGGTACCCGGCCATGTACCTGTTCCAGCGCCTGTTTGTCAATACTCTGGCTGACTCACGGGAATGTAGCGACTACCCGGGGGTGATCACCAGTTACCTGGGCAGAAACTGGGGCATCGGATTGGGGATGCTCTATTTCGTCATGTTGGTGATCTGGGTCTTTGTTTATGCAGAGGCGATTACCAACGACAGCGCCTCCTTTATCCATACCTTTGGCTGGACAAAGGAGTTGCTTTCAGAAGATCCGCTCTACGGTCTGGCCCTGATTGTCTTTCTGGTGGCGGTGGCTTCGCGGGGGGAGAAACTGCTGTTCAGGGTTGCCACCTTTCTGGTGCTGACCAAGCTGTGTGTGGTGGCCTTCCTGGGCGCAGCCATGGTGCCCAGCTGGAGCCTGGCCAATGTGGCGGCACTGCCGCCTCTGGGGGAGCTGCTGAAAAAAGCGGTGATCATGCTCCCCTTCACCCTTACCTCGATCCTGTTTCTGCAGAGCCTCTCGCCGATGGTGATCTCCTTCCGGGCCAAGACCGACTGCATCGAGGTGGCACGCTACCGGGCCATGCGGGCCATGAACATCGCCTTTGGCACGCTGTTTGTGACGGTTTTTTTCTACGCCGTGTCGTTCAGCCTGGCCATGGGTCATGATGCTGCAGTGCGGGCCTCGAAGGAGAATATCTCGGCCCTGGCCCTGGTTGCCTCGATGATGTCCGGCAGCGGTGGCCGCAGCACGGTCGTGCAGGTGCTGTCACTTATCCTCAATATCTTTGCGGTGATGACCGCCTTTTTCAGTGTCTTCCTTGGGTTCCGTGAGGCCTGCCACGGCATTACCATGAACCTGCTACGCCGTGTCATACCGGAAGGGAAGATCAGTGAGAGTCTGGTGGGGCGAGGGATTCTTGTTTTTGCGGTATTGCTGGCCTGGGGTGCGGTTATGCTGAACCCGCCGGTACTTGCTTTTACCTCTATCTGCAGCCCGATCTTTGCCCTGATCGGCTGCCTGATCCCGGCCTACCTGGTCTACCGGGTGCCGGAGCTGCACCACTATAAAGGGGTATCGCTCTACATTATCATTGCCACCGGCATCCTGTTGTTCATCTCACCATTTTTGGCGTTCAGTCAGTGACAGGCGAGTCAGCCCGGTTTGTAACCACGTATTGACTGTGAACTGGATGAAAGGAGAGTCAAATGAAGAAACTACTGGGTAGGCGGCTATGGGCAGCATTCGTTTCCGTTCTGGGGGTTATAACCGTGCTGCAGCTAACGGCCTGTAGCGACAGTACGACCAGCGTTACCACCGCTTCCGGGGATACCAGGACTGACCAGTTTGTTTCGTCACTCAACTCCATCGGCTATAGCGTGAAAGAGGGCTCAGCACACCTGATTGATCCGGCCTATTATGTAAACTACAAAGTTGTTGACTCGGCTGCGGGCAATAATGCCGGCCAACCCTACAAGCGGCTGCAGATACCGGAATATCAGGGTGGGACTGCAACAACGGAAGACACCACAAACGGGATTTTCCGGCTCCAGCCGTACGAAGCGATTGTCTATCTGGGACCTACGCCGCCAAAGGGTGATTATTTCAGCTTTACCCCTTTCCTCTGGGCCCGGGGTGTTGATAAGAGGCTTTCAAACACGAATCCCCTCAAAGTTGACTGGATTTTTGCAGCCCTGGGAGATCCGCTGAATAACATGCAGATCAAGGTTGAGGGGGGAGACAGCACTTTTCAGAAAAACACCATGATCATCTTTACCGCCGACCAGGGGGTGAATGAACGGATCGTGGCGCAGGCCAAGGCAGCCGGTTATCCTGAATCCATGATCAACACCTACATCATTCCATCCAAACTGCTCAACATGGGAGTTGATAATGTTCTGAAAAATGACTCCTTCCTGATCCTGGTGCGTACCGCCAATGTGTATGACCCCCAGGCCCTCACCGACTATAACAATAACGATCACTATGCGCGGGTCTTCCGTGTCACCCCCGGTTCCGTCCCGGTTCCCCTGCAACCGTATGACACACCTCCCATGGCTAGCCGGGATGTCAAGCCTGAGGGAGAACT